>JAVEYW010000018.1 GCA_034003325.1 Desulfobacterales bacterium | reverse complement strand
TGATTAAAATAACCGCCGCCAATATGGCGCAATACGCCGACAAATTGACTGAAAGCCACAAGGCGCTGTTAACGGCCTATGATTCTTTTTACATGAACATTTATCCTACCCGGCGCACCTGGGGGGCACCCGAGTGGTATTACGAAGCAACCAAAAAAACAGCTGCCAATGCGGAACTGGTCGCAGGCGGTAACGGGATTGAAACCGGTGGCCCCATCGGCGGTATAGCCTTTCCATTACCAAAAGACGGACTTGAAGTTATATGGAATCATATCATTCGTTGGAAAGGGTATGGCCACAAGGAGCGCCAAGCCTCCATTATATCGGTGAGCCGAGGGGGGGAGCTTAATGTCACAAAAAACATCGATCGGGTTTTTTTTAAATGGGACCATCCCGAGTATACTGAAAAAGAATTGAATAACATCATCTGGTATTTTAAACAGGAGACGTTGTCGCCGCCGCGAATGGCCGGTCGAGTTCTATTGGTCCACGAAACCCTAAACCAGGCTGCCGAAGCGCGCAAGGCCTGGTTATACAGTCCGGGGCAGCGGCGCGTGCGGCGAGCACCTGAATATGGGTTTGATAATCCCTATGAGGGTTCTGATGGCCTGATGACCATTGATCAGAATGACCTGTTTACCGGCAGCCCGGAACGCTATCATTGGAAGCTGCTGGGCAAGCGGGAAATGTATATTCCGTACAATGCCTATCGGGCGAACAGTCTGAATGTCAGCAACAAGGAATTTTTCACACCGCTGCATCCAAACCCCAAATATCTCCGCTATGAATTGCACCGGGTATGGGTTGTTGATGCAAACCTGAAAGAAGAATCGAGACATCTCTATAAACGCCGCACATTTTATGTAGACGAGGACAGCAATGCGATTGCTGCCTGTGATTTATATGATAACCGGGATAAGCTTTGGCGTGTGGATGAGAATCATAACTTCATGTATTACGATATTCCGTTCAGCTGGACGGGGTGGGAAGTACATTATGATCTTCAGTTGGGACGGTATGTCGGCAATTGGGGCGATAACGAAAAAACAAGATATCCCGATTATACCACTGCTCTGGATGAAGGCGTCTTTGATCCGGGCACACTGCGACGAAGCGGCAAGCGGTAATATTCTTTAACTTGAGTCGGCCACGGGTTGCAGGTGTTTTCAGTTATCCTCAGAATCACCGGCAACCCGGCCGGACCATTTGTAAAGCAGGAAAGTGATATATGAAAAAAAACCATAATGGCTACTGGAAGCCGGCTTCGTTCGGCGCTGGGCTTTTTTCCCCTTCGAGATTCAGATTGGTTGTTCTGTTGTTGCTTTTATTTAGGGGAATATTCGCGCCAGGTTTCCTCATCGCGGAGACCACTGCCCTGGACGCATCTCTGGATAAGCAAAGCGTGTTGTCGCCGCTTGCGACAAAGTCGCTCATGCTCGATGCTGCTCGTAAGGGCGATTTGCTGGTATCCGTCGGGGAACGGGGGTATATTCTGGTATCGGAAGATAATGGAAAAAATTGGAATCAGGTAGAGAATGTCCCGACACAGGTGATGTTGACCGGCGTATTTTTCATCGATAGCCAAACGGGATGGGCTGTCGGGCATGACGCGGTGATTCTTCGTACGACCGATGGCGGGAAAAGCTGGCAGAAGGTTTTTTCCGATCCCCAACTGGAAATGCCGCTGCTCGACGTATGGTTTAAAGATGCACAAAACGGCTTTGCAATAGGCGCTTACGGACTTTTTCTGGCGACATCCGATGGCGGTCTCACCTGGAAAAGACGGCAGATCGGTGAAGATGATTTTCACCTGAACCATATCAGTGTCGCAGCGGATGGGCGGCTGTATATTTCGGCCGAGTCCGGGAAAATTTATCGTTCGGATGACGGGGGAAATGTCTGGCAATTATTGTTGCTTCCCTATGATGGGTCTCTTTTTTGCTCGCTTCCGCTGAAGGGGAATGTGCTGCTTGCTTTCGGGTTGCGGGGAAATGCTTTCAGATCTGAAAATGCCGGTGCCTCATGGACGAAAATCGAAACAGGGAGCACCGCGATGCTGAACGACGCTGAGGTGCTTGCGGATGGGCGAATCGTTGTCTGCGGCTTGGGTGGCGCTCTTATTGAAAGCCATGATGAAGGAAAAAGCTTTGAGAGGCTTGGAAAGAAAAGCGGAAGACAGGGGATTTCCAAAATATTGGAAGCCAAGGGCGGCGGGTTAATGCTGTTTGGAGAATTCGGCGTTCAGACGACGACGTTGGATGCTTCAAATACTTAACCCCTTTCAATGGTGGATAGGAGTAACCATGAGTTTTTTCTCAAACATCGCGAAAATTAGGTCTGTGCTTTTTAAGCATAGAATGCTGGTACTTGTCTTCTTCCTTGTTTCAACTGTTTTCCTGGGATATTCGGCATCGCGTATTTATCTTGACGCAGGATTTACCAAACTCTTGCCGATGAAGCATCCCTTCATGAAAACGTATGCTCATTTTCAAAAGGATTTCGGCGGTGCCAACCAGATTCTCGTTGCACTGACCGTTAAGAAGGGGGATATTTTCACGCCTGAGTTTTTCACGGCGTTGCGGAAAGCCACCGATGACATCTTTTTTATTCCCGGGGTCGATCGCAGCCGTGTGTTTTCGCTCTGGACGCCGAACGTGCGCTATACGGAAATCATTGAGGGTGGCATTGCTGCTGGCAATATGATTCCGGACGGTTTTGAGCCAACCCCGGAAGGTCTTGAACAGGTCCGACAGAATATTTTGAAATCAGAATATTTGGGACGGCTGGTGGCCAACGATTTCACCAGCGCCATGATCGCGTGCGATCTTCAGGAGGTGGATCCGACAACCGGGGAAAAACTCGATTTCATAAAGGTCGCCAGGGAGCTGGAAAGTGTCCGGGAGAAATTTGCGGGCGAAAATATGGATGTTCACATCATCGGCTTTGCCAAGTTCATCGGCGACATGGTCGACGGTGTGGCCGTAACGCTTGGGTTTTTTGGCGCGGCGTTTCTTTCGACGCTGGTCATTGTGTTTTGGTATACCCAGTCCATCAAATATACGATACTGGTTGTTTTAAACGCATTAACGGCTGTTATCTGGCAGGTGGGGCTGTTGTCCCTGTTTGGATATGGCATTGATCCCATGGGAACTCTCGTCCCCTTTCTCGTTTTCGCCATTGCCATCAGTCACGGGATGCAGATGGTCAGGGGATGCATGAGCGAGGTGTTCAGCGGGCATACGCCCGTGGAAGCCGCTGAAAACGCATTGAAAAAGTTGGGAATTCCCAGTCTTACCGCATTAGTTACCGATATTATCGGTTTTGCCACCATTCTCCTGATTCAGATTCGTATTATTCAGGAGATGGCCATCGGGGCATCCATCGGTGTGGCAGCCATTGCCATTGTGGATATGTTTCTTCTTCCCATGCTGCTCTCCTATATGTCTGTGGATGATGCCTACCGCCAAAAACTGAAAAAGCGGGCCGACTTCATGGCGCCGCTATGGCGGGCTCTGTCCAATGTGGCCGAGCGTGGATGGGCCGCCGCCATCATTCTGATTGCCGTGCTGCTTCTTGTCTTGGGCTGGAATACCTCGAAGCAGGTCAGAATCGGGGACTCCCAGGCAGGAGTTCCCGAGTTGCGGTCGGATTCGCGTTACAACCTGGATACGGAAGCGATCATCAGCAAATTTGCAATCGGTGTCGATTCTCTGGTCGTTTTCGCCGAGAGTAAACCGGATGCCTGTATCGATCATGACGCGATGAAGTATATCGATGATTTTGCATGGTATATGACCGGGGTGGCCGGCGTTCAGTCGGTGGAAAGTCTGCCCGGCGTGGTGAAACAGCTAAGCGCCGCCTGGAACGAAGCGAGTCTGAAGTGGCGGGTTTTGTCGAGAAACCCCCAGGTTCTGGGACAGGCCTGCTGGTATGTGCCGTCCACTTCGGGACTGATGAACAAAAACTTCAGCGTGATGCCGGTCCGAATATACACCAAGGATCATCGCGCCGAGACCATTTCGCATATTCTGAACTCAGCGGAAACATATATTGCAGCCCATCCTTCGGAAAATGTCAGAATGCGATTTGCCGGGGGCAATGTCGGGGTCATGGGCGCGACCAACCAGGTGGTGGCTAAGGAACAGCTTCCGATTGTGCTTTATGTCTATCTTGCAACGATCCTGTTTGTTTTGATTTCTTTTCGGTCCCTGCCGGCCCTGTTGTGCATCCTCTTGCCCTTGGGACTGGTGTCGGTTCTCGGGTATGCCGTGATGGCGTTGCTTGGCATCGGGCTGAAGGTCAACACGCTTCCGGTGGTATCGCTAGGAGTCGGGGTCGGTGTGGACTATGGAATTTATCTCTACAGCACCTTGGTCGCACTTCGCTGGAAATCAGAATCGTTAAGGGAAGCCTACGAGAAGACATTGAACGACACCGGCAATGCCATTCTCTTGACCGGGATCAGCTTGGGACTCGCCACCGCCACCTGGATTTTTTCACCATTAAAGTTTCAGGCGGATATGGGGATTCTTCTGACTTTCCTGTTCATCTTCAACATGGTCGGCGCGGTGTTTATTCTTCCTGCTCTGGCCCGATGGATTCTTCGCAAGCGCAGAACGTCCGTTCAATCCAATGGTGTTGTGCCATTTAAGTTGAGCCAAAACCAAAAGGCGCCGATCAAACATTCAGCCTGACCAATAGCGCTCTTTATAGTTCTATTGCTGGCAGCAAGATGGCATTAATGTCATCAATAATCAAAGCGGCCATTACTGGAAGACAGCGATTTGACAATTCATGTTGATGTATTCACCATCGGAAAATAAAAAATCGTGTCCGAAGGATTGAATTAGACGGCAGTATAAAAAAATTAGGTAACTACTCAGGAATACAGAATTCAGGAGCCAGAATTCAGAATAATGCACTAACCGCCTGAATCTTCATTCAACTAGATTAATCCGGCTGCTTTCAGTTGTTATTATTCTGGATTCTTGATTCTGTCTCCTGGCTACTGAGCAGTTACGAAATAATAAACATAGCTTTAATTCTGAGAGAGGAGATGCTCCATGGAAAAATATGACAATCTAAGGGGGGAGGAGTTCATCAACGAGTGGCCGCCGCACTCCCCGCAGGACCTGAGAAGGCGCGAAGGAACCCTCATTGCCGCTAAGCTCGTTTTAAATGCGGCGATGACTGCGCCGGTGGCCGGGGGCGTACCCCAGATCGATGCACAGTTGGTTTACGGGCAAGAGGAGTTGGAAAAGATCGCCATGAAAATGGAGGATCTGGCCTATACCAACGAACGGTGGGAAAAGAGATTTTTAAATGAAGCGGTCATGGTCCGCGATTCTGATGTGATTCTTTTTCTCGGGAATTTTCGGGCACATGAAACACCGCTGGATGCTCATTGCGGATTGTGTGGCGGGCAACTTGGATGCGCATTTCTCTATGAGCGAAGGGCGCAGAAAGAAGGTCTTGTGGATGTGACCGACAGAAGAAGCAAAACGCCCATCAAGGGCCCCTTGTGTTGTGCCAGGGTCAATGACCTGGGCTATGTCATGGGCTCCGCCCTATGGATGGCCCAGACCCTTTTGGTGGACGCAAGACCTTTTATGAGTGTGGGACTGGCCGGGCAGAAACTCGGATATTGCCTCAAATCGGCCATTGTGGTGGGGATCGCGATGGCGTCCAAATCCAAAAACCCCTATCAGGATATCACCATTGATTACCACCTGATTAATATGGACAAAATGGTGGACAACACGAGAAAGAACTTTGTGGTCAACCGCCAGACCGGTTCCGGGATCCATTTTGACTATCGGACCCAGACGCCGAAAGTCGAAAAGGAGGGGAGCAATGGCTAGAATAAACGGATTAGACGCAGGCCGAGATATGGTGCTTGAAGTTGCCAAACTGGCGGCTGCGGCCGCCTATCGAGCCCCTCAACTGACGGCAAAATTAAATCTTAAAACCGAAATCGTGACCGGCGAGGATATTATACCCATTTTGGAGTTTTTTGAAGCGGTCATACCGATTTCACCGGTCATGTATTTTGATTTTCAATCCTTGAAATATTTCATCGATAAGGGAACGCCGCCTCCGATTCTCCTGCTCGGAGCCGATGTCACGCGATCCGAGCTTGGATGGGATTGTGGTGGCTGTGGTTTTGAGAGTTGTGCGGATTTTAATGTCTATTCCAAAAAGAATAAAAGCAGAGGCGCGCTCTTTGCCGGCCCCACCTGCCAGTGGAAAATGATGGATTATGCCGCAGCGTGTGATTTTGCCTGTGCCGCGGTGGCCCAGCACCGGTATGACTGTCGTATTATGGGCACTGTCGGGGCGGCTGCCGCAGGGGTTGGATATTTGCCGGATTGCAGTGCAGTTCTTGGCATTCCCATCGGCCCGCCGGGTGATTTACTTTACTTCAGCAGGGCTCAAAATTTAAAAACAGCATCGGACGAGAAGCACCGCGAGTGGCTCAGACAGACATCCCCGACAAATTGGCAGGCCTTTCCGGGCAGCACCAAACCCTGCACCAAAACCAAACAGGATTGGTGGAACAATCCGGAATACGTCAAATTTGAACCCCTGAGCGAGGGAGAAAAAAAATTTGCGGCTGAAACGCTCGAAAAAGTAATGAAAATATCGCAAAAGCATATACCGAAGGTAACCGCCTGGTACGGAAAATCGGATAAATAGGGTTCATTGCAATAAAGCGTGGTTTGATTTTTTTGCTGAGTATTTAACAGCGGATCACATCGAAGACCACGAAGGCTTCGAAGAGTAGGATTCGATTAGTTATCCTAGTGGGTTATATAGCTTTGTGCAGAAGGCGGCAATGGTGGTTGCGGACCGCCGCTTGACATTCATCCTAAGCACATATTCGAAATGAGGTAAGATTATGCAACTGGAAGGCAAGGTCGCGTTGGTGACCGGATCGGGAAGAGGCATCGGCATGGGGATCGCGAAAAGATTTGCCGAGGAAGGCGCGCTGGTAGTCGTTAACAGTTTAAGTCGAAGCGGAGAGGCCGTGGCGGAAGAAATCAGCCGGAACGGCGGAAAGGCGTGTTTTGTTCAAGTGGATGTGTCAAAGGAAGTCGATGCCCAAAATGCGGTTCAATACGCTGTTTCGATCTATGGGCGATTGGACGTGCTTGTCAACAATGCCGGTGTGGAACTGATAAAGCCTTTGGTGCAGATTACCGAAGAAGAGTGGGACAATGTGATGGACATCAACGTCAAGGGCTACTTTTTGATGTCCAAATATGCGCTGATGCAGATGATTTCCCAGAATCGGGGGAATATTATTAATATTGCATCGATTGCGGGCATCATTGCCGCCCCGCTTCTCGCCTGCTATTGCGCTTCAAAGGGCGCCATTGTGCAGCTGACCAAGGCGATTGCGCTTGAATACAGGGATCAGAATATTCAAGCCAATGTATTGTGCCCTGGTCTGATTAAGACCGATTTGGGCGATCGTTTTGTGGATACCTATAAGGCGGCAGGTGTTCCGATCGATGCGATTCTTACCCAGGCGCAGCATCGCGTGGGAACATTGGAAGATGTGGCGAGCGCAGCGGTCTTTTTGGCGACCGACAGTGCTTCTTTTGTCAATGGGGTTGCTCTGCCGCTGGACGGCGGCGCGACGGCGTCGTAAAGGAGCTACCAGCTATCAGCTATCAGCTATCAGCTAAGAGCTATCAGCTATCAGCTAAGAGCTATCAGCTTTTAAAGAAGAATCAAGGAGGTGTATTGTGGTTAGTGATGTCTACATGATCGGGACCTATACGACCCGATTTAAGAAATGGCCGGATAAATCCGGGAAGGATTTAACGCGGGATGCCTTACTGGGAGTTTTAAAGGATGCGCAGCTCACGGATGGTGGCGTGATCGAAGGCGCCTATTTTTCAAACTGCGGCATGGGGATCATCTGGGATCAGGATCTGGTGCGGGGCCATTGCATGTTTGCGCCGCTGGTGGATGACGGCGTGTTTCCGGCGCGGGCGCCCGTTGTCAACGTCGAGGGCGGATGCGCATCCGGGTCCATCGCGATGCATTTGGCGTGGAAGGATATTTTAAGCGGTCTTCACGATGTAAGCCTGGCCATCGGTATGGATAAATTCTATCATGAAGATATGAAGCGGGTCATGACAGCTTTTGAGCACGGCATAGACAGAGAAGACAGACAAACGCTGATTTCCGAATACCAGGCCGTCGGAACGCAATGTGGCAAAACATTTGAATTCGGACCCAAACGATCGATTTTCATGGACACCTACGCCATGCAGGCTTGCTGGCATATGTGGCGATGGGGTACCACGCAACGGCAGATTGCTGTCGGGGCGTCCAAGAATCATTATAACGGCTCGCTGAATCCCAATGCGCAGTATCAGTTTGAGGTTCCCGTTGAAAAAGTGCTGGAAGACTACGAGGTCAGCTATCCCATGACCCGAAGCATGTGTGCGCCGATCGGGGATGGTGCGGCGGCGGCGTTGCTGTGCTCTGAAAAGTTTTTCAAGACCTTGCCGCAGGCAGTGAGGGATCGGGCCATTAAGGTACGGGCAAGCGTGTTATCCGCGGGGAGGCACCGGCCGATTGCCGAGCCGAGTCTTTCAAAGTGGGCGGCGGACAAAGCCTATCAGCTAGCCGGGGTGGGACCGGCGGATATTGATGTCGCCGAAGTGCATGACGCGACCAGCTTTTGTGAGATCTATCAGGCGGAAATGCTGGGGTTTTGTCCCATCGGCCAGGGAGGAGAACTGGTTGGCTCCGGCGCGACGATGATCGACGGAAAGATTCCCATTAACACCTCCGGCGGATTAGTCTCAAAGGGCCATCCCATCGGCGCCACCGGTCTTTCCATGATGTATGAGATCGCAACTCAACTCAGGGGCGAAGCAGGCCCCAGACAGGTGAAAGATGCCCGCATCGGGTTGATTGAAAACGGCGGCGGTGTTATATCAGTAGAAGAGTTCGCGTGCGGGGTCACTATTCTTCAAAGATGACATAAGGCCGCCTTCGCGTTTTATGAAACATCTCAGAACCCACGGGTCATTTTGAAAGGAATCCATCGGCAATGCTAAAGCGGGATATATTCAGTGACGATCATGAGCTTTTTCGCTCATGTGTAAAAGAGTTGTATGTGCGTGAATTGTCGCCCCGGCGCGATCAGTGGGAGAAAAATGGCATGATTGATCGGGATTTCTGGCTTTCCTGCGGCACTCAGGGAATGTTGCTGCCGGATATTCCGGAAGCATATGGCGGCGGCGGCCTCGATTTCAGGGTGAATGCAATTGTGCTGGAGGAAATCTCCTTTGCGGGTGTGCCCGGCGCCGCTTTTGCTGCGCATAATGATATGACCGCGCAGTATATCCATCATTATGGCAGAGAGGCCGTGAAAAGGCACTGGCTGCCCAAAATGGCCAAAGGAGAGGCCATCGGCGCCGTGTGCATGACGGAACCGGACACCGGCAGTGATTTAAAGGCGATTAAAACGCGTGCCACACCGGTTGATGGCGGTTATCTGATTAATGGGGCGAAAACCTTCATTACCAACGGCATCAGTTGCGATGTGGCGGTCATTGCCGCCAGGGTCGGTAAGGATCAAGGGGCCAAAGCCATCTCGCTTTTTGTTTGTGATGTGGCCGGCAAGGGGTTTCAAAAGGGTCGAAAACTCGACAAGGTGGGGCACCGGTCATCGGATACGGCGGAGCTGTTTTTTGAAGATATGTTTGTGCCGGCCGAAAATCTTCTCGGAGAGCAGGGGAGCGGCTTTATCTATATGATGGAGCAGTTGCCCCAGGAACGGATGTCCATTACCGTTTCCTGCCAGGCGGCGGCCCAACATGCCTTTGATCTTGCCGTTGCGTATGTCAAGGAACGCAAGGCCTTTGGTAAGGCAATTATCGATTTTCAAAACACCCGCTTTGTATTGGCGGATATTAAAACCGAACTTCAGGTCGGCTGGGCGCATCTGGATGCCTGTATACAGGCCCTGGTGAATAAACAGCTTTCCGTCGATGAGGCGGCAGCCGCTAAACTCTGGCACAGCGAGCTTTGCTGCCGTGTGGCGGATGCCTGCCTGCAACTCTTTGGCGGTTACGGTTATACGGAGGAGTATGACATCGCCCGGCTCTGGCGGGATGTGCGCGTAACGAAAATTTACGGCGGCACCTCGGAAATTATGAAAGAAATCATCGGCCGGTCGCTGTAGCTCCTAATCCGGCAAAGCCGGATGCTGGGATGCTGGAATGCTGGAATGCTGGGATGCTGGGATGCATGAAAGCCATCTTTCACCTTCGGCGAATATACACCCAAAAGCGTGCATGTTTCTGGTAAAGGGTTTAAACCGACGAAGCCGGAAGCTGAGTGGCTTGGCTGCTTGGCAGCCAATGACCTTTTCCAGTTACGCATGCTTTTTCGTGCATGTTCTTGATAAAGGATATAGAGTAGCAAACGTACGTTGAAAGACCCAGCCGACGCCTGTGGCGTAAGGCCCCAGCTCGGTGCTGACACTTTCCGGCAAGCGGATCGGTTTTATTTGGATATCATCGCCCGCATCATGTCGCCTGCGTTTTCCGCATGATCCGTGATGGAACCGATGATTTCCGAAAGCTTTATCATGTGAAACACGGTCACTGGATCTGTGGTGCTGCTGAATATTTTTTGCTTCAGCACATGCTCAACCTCATCGGCTTCGTGCTCCTGCTGGCGGAGTGCCCGAATGATTTCCTTGACCACCTCCCGCTGCTTGTTTGAAAAAGAGCCGAAATACTTTCTTGCTTCCGAAACCATATTGCTCAACTCTTCGATGGGATCAATCGTCGCATCGACAAGAAGGCTGAAATCCTTTGTGAGCTCTTTCGGAATGCCCGGGTCCATTCGGTAGGAAATCCAATCCAGGACATCCTCCACGGCATCCAGCACACTGTCCTGTTCTTTCAAGTACATGAAAAACTGGAACTTATCCACCGGCATGATCGTCCACTTGGGAAGGTGCCCGCGAATGCGTCGTTTGATGGCATCCGCCTCTCTTTCCAGTCGGATCACTTCCTGCCGATGTTCCTCAAAACGCTTGCATTTGTCTTCCATATGGCATTCCATGGCCTGCTGAAACGCCCATGCACACTCCTTGACTTTTTCGGCATGTTCTTGAAGGCCTTCAAAAGGGGACGACATGAAAAGCGAAAAGAAGGGAATTCTCATAGTCATATCCTATGTAAAATGAATTGAAGTATCTTGTAGATGACCATGCAGGTGCCGGCGGCCGCGGGCAGGGTCAACAGCCAATAAAGCGCTATTTCGTAAACAAGCCTCAGATTGAGTGCTTCCATACCGCGGGCCATGCCGACACCGAGCACGCCCCCGACGGCCGCATGGGTGGTCGAAACGGGCAATCCCAGTTTGGAGGCGATCAGAACCGTTGTGGCTGCCGCAAAATCTACACAAAACCCCCGTGTGTTGGTGAGTTGGGTAATTTTCGTGCCCAGCGTTTCCATGACGCGCTTGCCTGCCATTGCGACGCCTAATGCAATGCCGACGCCACCGAAAAGAAGCAGGAAAAAAGGCACGGGCACTTGATTCCCTATCGTGCCGGTTTTTACAAAAAAGTAAATAACGGCCAATGGCGCGACGGCATTGGCCACATCGTTTGCGCCTTGCGCCAGCGCGACGTAACAGGATGTCCCCACCTGTATGTATCTGAAAACGCCTTCGCCGTCGTTCGAAGCCAGCTTTCGATCGATGCGCGATAATAAGATCCTGGCAACAAACCCGATGACTGCGGCGAATACCAGGGCGATCAACAGCGCTGTCGCCGTTCCGACCGAAAGCTGCTTTCCAAGAGGGGTTTTAAACAGAAAGGACAACACGATGATAAAAATGGATAGGCCGATAAATAGAGGAGACAGTTTCAGCGCCCGGTTGAAAGAATCGGTTCTGGATATAATCAATCGTTTAATGATATTGAACATGATAAAGGAAATAATCACGCTGAATGCGGGAGAGATAATCCAGCTTAACACGACCGACGTCAATTTTACCCATTGAATGGCATCCACACCGCCAGCAACGAGGCCAAATCCGACCATGGCGCCGACAATGGCGTGTGTTGTGGAAATCGGCATGGATTTCCAAGTTGCAAAACTGACCCATAAAGCGGCGGATAGAAGCGCTGCAAGGGCCCCCGTAAACGCCACATGGGGGTCGTTTAATATTTCAGTAGAGACGATACCCTTTCGAATGGTATCGGCGACATGAGATCCGATAAACGCCGCACCGGTTAAATTTAATATAGAGGCAATCATAACCGCCTGACGGACGGTTATGGCTTTGGCGCCGACGGCGCTGGCCATGGAATTGGCAACGTCGTTTGCCCCGATATTCCACGCCATATAAAAGCCGATAATAAATCCCGCGATCAGGATAATATATTCAGTAGGCATTTTTTACCATATCAACAGTTATGGCCATTATTCCCGTTGGTGATTCGGTTGAGAGTTTTCCAATCGTTTTGCAAGGCGAAATAGCACGGGGGGTATGGTCATATCAAGCCAATAGTTCAGAATTCCTCAGAAAGCCTCTGCGCGTTGTGCTCGCGTTAAGCTTTTCGCTTGACGCAGTTGTTAATTTTACCTATTAAATCAAACTCATTATGTGAAGCGCACTTCCCGTTGAAAAAGGAAAAAAGATGCTTGATCAGCTCGTTCAATCCGTTGTTCAGTGGTACATGAGCCATATCAATTACGGAACGATAGCTTTTTTAATGGCCGTTGAAAGCTCGTTTATTCCCTTTCCGTCGGAAATTATCATTCCTCCCGCGGCCTGGAAGGCGGCGCAGGGCGAGCTTAACATTTATCTCGTGGTGCTGAGCGGGTCCGCAGGCGCGCTTTTGGGCGCCGTGTTCAATTATTACATCAGTTTTTTCTTGGGAAGAAAGCTCGTATATCGACTGGCCGGTACCCGGTTCATGCATGCCATGCTGATTAATGCCGACGCCATTGAGAAAGCCGAGGTCTATTTTGTCAAATACGGGAAAATATCTACCTTTATCGGGCGTCTTGTTCCCGCAATCCGCCAACTGATTTCCATACCGGCCGGTTTGTCGAGAATGAGGATGCGGGACTTTTTAATCTATACGGCCCTCGGCGCGACCCTTTGGAATGTCATCCTGGCGGTTCTGGGCTATTTCCTATATGCACAAAAGAACGTATTGCATCAGTTTTATAAAGAAATAACATACGGATGTATCGTGTTGGGGCTCGCTTTTCTCGGATATCTTGTTTATCACGGCCTTAAGAAGGAGAAGCCCGATTCTATTCGGAGATGAAACCCTTAAAGCCGGCGGTCTGATTTTCAGCTCACCTTTTTTCTCATAACGTCCAGCAACCCCTCCGGGGAGTTGTTCGCGAGAATCTCCCTGAACTGCGAACGGTAGTTGTTGATCAGGCTGACCCCCTCGATAATGACATCGTAGACGGCCCATTTTCCCTTCTTGTGAATAAGCCGGTAATTGATGGCTATCGGTGTGGTTTGGGTTGCGACGCTGGTCTCTACCTCGGAAGTTTTTTCCGACAGGGGGCGTTCTTTCCCGAATGCGATCTCTTCCTTATCATAGGATACGATTTTTTCAGCGTACGTTTTTTGAAGTAGCGTTTTATACAGCGCTATGAATTCGGTCTGCTGTGTCGGCGTAAATCGCTTCCAGCTTTGCCCCAATGTTCTTCTGGAAAGTTCCGGAAAATCGAACAGCTCTTCAGCAAGTAGCTGAATTTTATCCGTCTTGATTTTTTTACCGGCCTCGTCTTTCAGCGCGGGGTCCCGCAGAACGGAAAGCACTCGCGCCACATAGGCCTGAAGCGTTTCCATCGGCGTATTTGCATAAGCCGCAAACGGAGTTGTCAGGGAAACCAAAAGCAATGCAATGATAAGTCGTTTTTTCATGGGGTATCTCTCCAACATGGTCATTTCTCGGTTTCATTTGTTTCGTCATCTTTTGTGATGCTGCCGAAGGCGAATTTGCCGATGAGGGCCTCAACGTCGAGCGGTGAGGATGTTTCCGTAATCCAGCCATCGGCTTTCAACGGGTCCCCCCCGCCGCCCGGCTCAATTTGAACATATTTATCGCCGATGAGGCCGGCGGTTTTGATGGCCGCGCTGGCATCGTCAAATACTTTCACATCCTGACGAATTCGTAATCGGACCAGTGCCATATCTCTTTCCTGGTCAATGGCCAGGTGCTCCACTGTGCCGACTTCAATGCCGTGAATTTCCACGGGGCTTCCCATTCTTAGACCGGTCACCGAGGTAAATCTGGCGAATAAATAATAGCCTTTTTCCGCAAAAAAGGGAAGCTTGCCGAGTTTAACCGTCATGTATCCCACACACAGGATACCGGCGACGGCGAAAATGCCGACGACAGTTTCCATTGCAAATTTTTTCATATTCTCTTCCTTTCCAACCGTCTTCAACTTTACTGAAATTCATTGCCGGATGCCGGCTGTCAAGTTTCCTTGTTAATTCTTATCCCCGCCAAAGCTTTGCGCATATCGAGACTGAAAAATTTGTTTGGTTGACTCCCCTTCCAACTCGTTTTGGAATTCATCCAGACTGGTTCTAAATTCATCCATAAACGGATGATTGAGACCGGCGCTTTCTTCATAACTGCCCTGAAAGGCAACCGTTCCCTCCCAGAGAAGCACGATGCGGTCTGAAATGAAAAAAACGTCGGGAATATCATGACTGATCATCACGGCCGTGAAACCGAGCTTTTTTTTGTACTGGGAAATCATGCTTAAAATATTATTTCGACGCACGAGATCCTGGCCGGTTGTCGGTTCATCAAAGAGGATTATCTTGGGGTCCGTCACTAACGCGCGGGCCAGGGCAACCCGTTTTTGCATGCCGCCGGACAATTCGGCCGGATATTTATGCGCGGCATCGGTAAGCTCGGTTTGTACTAACCGGGCCTGAACTTTTTCCGCAATCTTTTGTTTGTTAAGATTTGTTGTTCGTCTGAGGGGAAGTGCGATATTTTCGAACACCGTCATGGCGTCAAACAGCGCATTTCCCTGAAACATGAAGCTGATGTGTGAGCGGTACCGGTTCCAGACACCTTCTTTTTTCATCCTGGCAATGGATTTTCCTTCCAGAAGAATTTCGCCTTCATCCGGAAACAAAAGTCCCGCAATGTGCTTAAGCAGCACACTCTTTCCGGTACCGCTTTTACCGATAATGGTGGTTACCTGGTTTTCGTAGATTTTAAGGTTGACCCGGTTCAGTGACGTCTTGCCGTTAAAGCGTTTTGTCACGTTTTGGAATTCGATCAGCGGGGTTTCCATTTTCCAGAATCTCCAGCGTTACATGATAAACGAAGTGACGATATAGTCGGAAATTAAAATCAGGACGCACGAAAGTACCACGGCCGAGGTGGTGGACGCACTGACGCTCTTGGCGCCGTGGCTTTCGGTCCGATAATGGGTAAAAAACCCCTGATAGCAGCAGATGGTCGAGACGATGAGCGCAAATACAAGGGATTTGATGAACCCGCCCCGAATGTCTATCATTTCCACAGCGGTTTGAATTCGATAAAAATAGGCGCCTTCATTCACGCCCAGCAACAACACGCTCGTTGCCCAGCCTCCCAGTATGCCGATGAGATCGAAAAAGGCGGTTAGGAGAGGAAAACTGATGATGGCCGCCGCTATTCGGGGGCTGACCAGATACGCGGTCGGATCGATTCGCATGGTGTAAAGGGCATCGATTTGTTCCGTTATTCGCTGAATGCCGATTTCCGCCGTCATGGCTGATCCCGCCCGCGCGGTAATCATGATGGCGGTCAGAACGGGACCGAGTTCCCGGATGAGGGAAAGAGAGATCGCCGCGCCGACCATGCCCTCGGAGCCGAATTTAATCAGTGTATAAAAAAGTTGAAGCCCCAGCACCATACCAGTAAAAAGGCCGACCACCAGTACAATGCTCGAAGATGTGGCGCCGATGAAATATACCTGCCGAATGATTTCGCGTAGCTGTTTGCGGCGGAATATTCGAATAAAGGCCAAGAAAAAGAAAATAACCGCAGCCCCGAGATGGTTGATGGTATCCAAAATTTTTTCCCCGATGATATCAAAAAAGCCGATCAGGAAGTTTTTCTTTAAATCGTTCATGGCGATAAATTTTTTATAATTTCAGGATAAAGGGTTAAGGGAATCAGAAAATGCGCATTACATAACTGGGATATCAAAAAATCCGGTGTCCCTAAGATAAAAACG
Source organism: Desulfobacterales bacterium (assembly GCA_034003325.1). Taxonomy (NCBI): domain Bacteria; kingdom Pseudomonadati; phylum Thermodesulfobacteriota; class Desulfobacteria; order Desulfobacterales; species Desulfobacterales bacterium. Next base: position 82,437 of record JAVEYW010000018.1, on the reverse strand, counting down.
CACACGCTACCCTCCATGACCGGTCAGGACCGGCCATTTTTTATATAACTATCTGATAAATAACCTAAAATGACAATCTTGCGGTATATATTGCTTGCGACTTTACACTTACCCGCGTTTAAATTCAAACGAAATATCTTTCCTCCCTCACGACAGCCCTTATTACACCCTCGGCGCGCGCGGCTATTATCTATCGATTCCTTTTGACTGATGGCGTTAGGCCTTGCCTGAAGGTTTGCCTGGCCCGTGATAGGGATCGGCAGGCGCCGCCGATTGAATGGCCGCGGCCTGATGAATCCGCAAAATCAGTTGAATTTTGATAACGTATTAGATAGATGTAATATATTGCGGTTATGCCGCATCATGACACTTTTCATGGAGAAAAAGACGGCTCGTTTTAGGAGAAAAAAATAGGTGAAAACAGTCAGTAAAAATCCGCGTGTGCTGGTCGTGACGCCGGAAGTGACCTATTTGCCGGACCGAATGGGAAACCTGGCAAATTGCCTGACGGCCAAAGCCGGCGGGCTGGCGGATGTCTCGGCGGCACTGATTAATGCGCTGTTTGAGCAAGGGGTGGATGTGCATATTGCACTGCCCGATTATCGTACGTTGTTTAGAGACAAGCTTGCTCCGTTTTTGCGGCGGGAACGACGCCAGATTCGGCGTGCGATGCCCGATGATCGCGTGCACCTGGCTGAAGACCGCGCGTTTTATTATCTGAACCGCGTTTACGGTGGCGGTGGCATTGAAAATGCCAAATTATCGCTAGCGTTTCAACGCGAGGTCATGAACAATATTATTCCGCGGGTGGAGCCCGATCTGATTCATTGCAACGACTGGATGACCGGCCTGATTCCCGCCATGGCCCGCCGCTTGGGGATTCCGTGCCTCTTTACCATCCATAATATTCACACCTTTAAAATGACGCTTGCACAGGTAGAAGACCGGGGAATCGATGCCGGTGATTTCTGGCAGCATTTATTTTTCGACCGGGTGCCCCGAAACTATGAGGAGTCTCGCGAAAACAACCCGGTTGATTTTCTCGTGAGTGGCGTATTTGCTTCCCATTTCGTGAATGTTGTCAGCCCCACGTTCTTACAAGAGGTGATTGAAGGCCGACATGGTTTTGTCTCGGGTGCTTTGCGGGCGGAAATGGCAAATAAGTTTTATAACGGGTGCGCCGCGGGAATTTTAAATGCGCCGGATCCTTCTTATAACCCACTGGAGGACCCCTACCTGGTCATGCCATACGGCCCGAAAAACCATAAAGCCGGCAAGCGAAAAAACAAACGGTCCCTCCAGAAAATGCTGGGGTTGAGAGAGGATATCAACGCGCCGTTGCTGTTCTGGCCGTCCCGGCTGGATCCCGCTCAAAAGGGATGCCAGCTCTTGGCGGAAATATTTTACGGCCTTATTTCACATTACTGGGAAATGGACCTGCAGGTCGTGTTTATCGCGGACGGGGAGTATCAGGAGGTGTTTCGAAATATCGTCAGGCGTCATCAATTTGAAGAAAGGGTCGCCATTTGCGATTTTGCAGAGCATTTGGAACATGTTGCCTATGCAGCTGCGGACTTTATCCTGATGCCGTCCCTGTTTGAGCCTTGCGGGTTGCCGCAGATGATCGCGCCCCTCTACGGCGCCCTGCCGATCACCCATGATACCGGTGGCATTCACGACACCATTCGCGATCTTGATGTCTACAATAACACGGGAAACGGATTTGTCTTTAAACATCATAACGCTCAGGGTCTTTGGTGGGCCATCGGTCAGGCGATGCGGTATTATCAGTTGCCGTCGAAACTCAAGCAACAACAGCTATCCAGAATTATGAGACAGAGCGGCGATACATTTACGCATGCGGTCACGGCAAGTCAGTATATTGACCTCTACGAAAAGATGCTGCAACGGCCGCTTGTTGTGAATCAAGGGATGAAGTAAATTCCGTTTGTATTTATCGATTGGCGGCCCGGTCCGAATTTATCTCATTTGACAGGTTAATGGTTTTTACATACGGCGTCACAGGCGGATGCAATTTTGACAGTAGGTGTTTCTTTTTGTGGCTAACCGGAGGCTTTGTTTGTTCAACGAGCTTTTTTTTTAGAACCTTAAGTTTTAATTTTTCCTTTTGAAGCCTTAATTTCTCTTTCAGGTTTTTCTGGTACCTTTCAACCGCGTTAAATGAGAGATAATAACCGAAAAGGGCGATGGGCAGTCCCACCACGACACCGCCGACGAATAGGGAAATAAAAATGGCGGGAGATTTTTCAATCAGCTGCAATAACATATTCCAATCGAAATTGCCCGCAAGGTTTAGCGAATTGCCCGTCCCGATTAGCTTGGCGCCGATAACATAGGTAAAGCTGTAGATGAAGGGCGCGGTAAGCGGGTTTGTTATCCATACGGCAATGGCGGCAGCGTATTTATTCCATTTGAAAATAGAAGCGAAAAAAACGGCCAGGGCTATTTGCAGCCCCATGGTCGGGCTGAAGCCGATGAACAACCCCAAGGCAAATCCAAGTGCGATTTCTTTAGGATTTCCCCTGATTTGAATAAATCGTTCGTATAACTTTCTGACGCGCTTGACCATGAAATAGAAAACCCTGTCGTTTATTCTTACATCTTGATCGTACTGAAAAAAAATGCCGATGTTTAGGGGCATTCCTATGACCACGGAACTTATATTATAATTCGATGCCGGATACAACAGGCTGATGACGAAATCGAGGGAAAAATCATAATTCGAACTTTTAACTATTTTTTGCTTAGTCTTTATAGACGGGGGTATTCTCTACCGGTTGTTTGGCGTCCATATTATAGATGTGGACATCCCGTTGCGGAAAAGCAATGCTGATATTTCTTTCTTTGAACAAGTGGTCAATTTCGTAGCGGATATCGGATTCTGTTTTGAGAAACTGGTCCACAGTGGTCCAAAAACGCAGAATAAAGATAAGGGCACTGTCCGCGAAGTCTGAAAACACCACATCCGGCGCGGGGCGTTTTAGCACCTTTGGCGTGTTTGCCGCAATTTCAAGCAGCGATCGTCTCACAAGCGCCGTATCCGATCCATAAGCAACCCCTATTGAGATTTTCCGGCGCAGCCGGCGGTCCTTGAAACTCCAGTTGGTGACCTGGCTGCTGATAAATTCGGAATTGGGGATGATAATAGCGGCGTTATCATAGGTCTGCACCACGGTGGCCCGGACGTTTATTTTCTGTACCGTGGCCCACAAGCCGTTAATTTCAATGTCATCGCCGGCCTGAATGGGGCGTTCAAACAACAGAATAATGCCGCTAATAAAGTTGTTGAAAATATTTTGCAACCCGAATCCGAGCCCAATGCCCAAGGCGCCTAGCACGACCGCCATGGAGGCTGTATTGACCCCCACGGCGTGAAGCGAGATCAGTATGCCAAGTCCCCAAAGAATGTAAACGGTGATGTTGGTGATTGATTCCTGAAGACCGCGTTCAAACCCACTTTGGATTAAAAACTTCTTTTTTAATATATATCGAACGGTTTTCACGATCAGATGGGTAAAAAACAGTAACAGAAAGGCATAGATGAACCCCATCAGACTGAGTTGCATCTGCCCGACTTCAATGGGGTATCTAAGGGCCTGAAGCAATCCGCTCAGCACCTGCTGCCGGGCGCCCCAGGCAAATAATAGTGCCAAAACAAATAAAACCGCCCAGAGCAACCAGCAGAGTCTGAAAATGATCCAGCGGACCGGCTGCGCGCTTGCTGCGGCCACATCGTCGTCCTGATCATCCGAGACGGCAAAGGGTTGATCCCACTCTCGCAATACCAGGAAGAGAATCGCACCCCATAAAAAAACGATAACTGTATTTCCCCAAGAGCGGTACCAATACCATGCAAATTCGCCGAAGCCGGATAGTTCCAGCAAGGGTCCGATGCCGAAAATAAAATAGCCTGGCAATGCCAGCGCCGGGCGAAGCGGTTTTTTATCGGTCTTAACCCCATTTCCGTCGGTGTCGCCATGTTGTTCAATTTGCTTGCGAATGGATAATCCCCATAAGAGAAGTCCGACCTCAAGAAACGCCCTGAGTATGAACAGAAAAAAACTTGTTCCCTCGATCATCCAGTCCGTCAGGGCATAGATAACGGCAAACAAACGAACCGCGCCAATGAGAGATTTCACCCGATTGGCATAAGGCTTTGGAATAGGGGAGAGGGGCATTTTCACGATGTTGGAGAGCGCATTTCGGCACCATCGGGTGAACAATAAAACGATGAGTAAATATAGGAGCGGAAAAATCAACGATTGGGTATTGACCTTGCGAACGGACACAAAGAGGGACAGAAAAATGGTAATGCCCAACAGCGGGAGTGAATCGGTAAATACCTGAAAGCTCAGAAGCCGCCATGGATGATTTCGATAAACAGGCCGGTCGATCAAGGTTCGTGCGTACCGCTTGATGCGGATAAACACAACCATCATTATGATAAATAAGATCGTAAAGGTAAATAGATGCAACCCCTCGAGCTCCCAAATTTCATTCAGCTCGTCCTGCCAAAAGGGAATCGACGAGATTTGAGTCAGTTTTCTTCGCACTTGATCAATCTCAGCGGATAGCTGAAGCCATTGGGTAATCCGCAGCGGCGAGTCCCCCCGTTGAAACAGCAATTGTTTTTTTCTGATTTGTATTTGGCGTTCAAATTCTCCGGCCAGTGTGGTAAACCCCTTTTCAATTTCTTCAAGGGCTTCTTTTTGCTTTGTGGACTTATCCGTCAAATCAGCCAGGTACTTTTGTTTTTCAGTGAGTATCCGAATCAATTCTTTAATATTATTAATCAGTGCGGTTGCTTCGGGGACGCTCGATCTTTGGGCTTTAAATTGGGCCAATTGATCGTTATTCAAACGAAGCTGCTCTTCATTCTTGACATTTTCCCGGGTTAACGCTTCGAGCTGCTGGCCGATTTCCCTTATTTGTTTTTTCACCCGGTCAAGTGAGGATCGATTCAGCGTTGCGGCTTTTTCAAGCGGATCGATTTCAAAAGTGGGCGATAGCAGGAGATTGCCGTGTGCGGAAAGCTGAAGCCGGTATGAATTGATATCCGCTTTAAGGGCTTCCAAAGAGGCCTGAAGTTGATCCGCCCTTTCTTTACGCTGGCTGATGCTGGTTCGTTCGACCGCGATCGTTTCCGTAACGGATTGGTTAAATTCGGCGTATGATTTTGTGCGCGCATCTCCTTCGGCGACGGCGGAACCCCCTGTCAAGCTGACTCCTGAAAGAGACAGCAAAAGGAAAAAGGCCGCAAAAAGATTTGCCTGGAAAAAACCGGCTCGTTTATTTTTCATATGATAATGCGGCAACGTTTTCGCCTCTTTCCGGTATCAGTCTATATTGTCGCAGTTCTTTATCCAATTTTTTCGCATCCACCACGATTTTTTCCAGCTCATTCCAGAACGAAGGCCCATGGTGTTTAACACGGGTGTGGACCAGTTCATGAAGAAGGGTGTAATCAATCAGATGTTCAGGCAGTCTTGCCAAGTATGAATTCAGGTTGATGTTGTTTTTCCCGGAGCAAGATCCCCAAAGGGTTTTCTGATTTTTCACGAAAACTTTGTTAAACGAAAAACCGTGTGTTTCAGACAGCGCATTGAGCCGTTTGACCAGTTTCTCCGCGGCATCCTTTTGATCGATGGGGTCTAACTTTTGCAGCGCAACGGCCGTCTGTTCAATTCGGTCGATTTTTTTTAAATGTTTTTTCAACCAGTTGGCGTGCGATAGGGTTACTTCCTCGGCCCTGCGGAATGAGACCCCATAAGGCACGGCCACCCGAATACCCCTGAACGGTCGAATGGAAAGCCGTATATGCTTGGCGCGTCGGCTGTGCTCCAGTGTAATTTCGCCGATATCGTCGATGGTGATTCGTTTCGAGGTCATTCGGTTTGACTGCCTATTGTTTCTGGAAAAATTAGTTTTGTCTGGAGTTCAATATATTCCCCAATGGAAAACACACGCGATAAGGCCCATCGACGGAAAACCCACATGTGCCCCAGCACAGTGATGTTATGAGCGATCAGGTTCAGCCCGGCAGTATTCAGGCGACCCGTTTCGCTGGAGGGAAAAATACGGTGCAACGCCTCTTGAATAATTCCCGTGATTCTCAGCTCGTTGGTCAGCACCTTTTCAATCCACTGAGAGGGCAGGGCATGGGTTTCCTGGTACATGAGCAAGATCACGTCGCTCATACGGTGGCAGACCGTGAAATATTCGCGAATAATTGCCGACAGCGCTTCCCGGCCCTCTTTGTGACTCGACAAGACATGGCCGATTCCCTCGGCGACTTTATCATGAATATCCTCGCATACCAAGTAGAGAACGTCCTCCTTGCATGCCACATATTCGTAGAGGGTGCCGATGGAAAAGCCTGCGGCCAGCGCAATCTGGCGGGTCGTGGTTTTGTGAAATCCTTTTTCAATAAAAAGGGGCACTACGGCATCAATGATCTGTTTTCTTCTTTTTCTGATCAGATCGGGATTTTTAATTTGTGTAGAAATCCCCCGATTATCGTTGCCCCCGGTTTTATTCATTTTTTTCCGGCTCCTATTATCTGTTCCCTGGCGGCCGGGTGGAACGATGCGACATTGTCGAGCGGCCGTTCATGCTCGTTACCATAGGCGTTTTTCCGATGTCAAGGGATTATCACGCGCGGCAAAGCCGGCCAAAAAAACCGAAACAATCGTTGTGATTACCCCGTGGCGCCTATAGTTCATAGTTGACAAAATCGATCGGGTCGCCCTAATTTCAATAATGAGCGTTTGTTCAGTATAGTGTGCTTATTGCCTTTGATGTGCCTTGTGCCCGTGACTTCACCCGACAAGAGAGTAAACAAGCCGCAAATGGAAAATATGGATATTAAGGCGTTTGGCTATTTGGCCGGGGAGCTTCCTGATCGGGTGCAACTGATCGAAGTCGGGCCTCGGGACGGGTTTCAACAGGAAACAAAAATGATTCCGACCCCCTTGAAGGTGAAATTGATTAAGGCGATTGCCGATGCGGGAGTACGTCAGATTCAGGTGACCTCTTTTGTGAATCCCTCTCGGGTTCCGCAGATGGCGGATGCCGAATTATTGATCAAATCATTGCCAGAGCGTCCAAATGTAATTTTCAATGCGCTGGTTCTCAACTCGCGCGGGCTGATGCGCGCGCTTGGCGCCGGGGTCAAATCGGTTGAAATATCTGTATCCGCCAGTGATACTCACAGCATTAAAAACACCGGTATGTCGCGCGATCAGGCCTTGTCCGATGCGCGGAGGATGATTGAATCGGCCAAGAAAAGCGGCTGTCATGTGCGGGCGGGAATTCAATGTGCGTTTGGTTGCGTGTATGAAGGACAGATCCCTCAATCGCTTATTGCTGAAATCGCGAGCGGTTATCTTGCTCAGGGTATCGACATGCTGGCGATTGCTGATACGACCGGCATGGCAAGCCCTCCCCTGGTTGCGAGTCTGCTGGAGAAATTATCGCCCTTATGCGCCGGGGTGCCCCTCATTTTGCATCTTCATGATAAGAAAGGAATGGGTTTTCACAACATGGTGGCCGGCATGGCCGCCGGTGTGGGGCATTTTGATACCGGGCTGGGGGGGCTTGGCGGGTGTCCCGCCATACCGGACGCCGTCGGAAATATTGATACGATTCAGGCGGCCCACCTTTTACGGCGAATGAACATAGAAACAGGCATCGACATTTCCGCCCTGGAAAGGTGTGCCGAAGAAATTCGCTCGTTTTTAAAAAAATAGCCTGGAATCTGTTGATCGGGCCGATGCGCCGGGGTTTACTTTGACTAACAATAAAATATTATTACGAAAAATCAAAGTATTAGTTAGTAAAATGATGGGTGCGCGCATGGTATGGAATTTATGCTTGACATTCAGAAAGGACCGATGCAAACTATGATTGAGCGCTCGTTCAAATATCCGGTGTCGCTTTAACGACACCTTGCATAACCCATAACGATCGAAGGCGCTACCCCTGCCATAATTGCGCGCTCAATCATAAGGGAGCTCGATGCTGAATAATGTACGGTGCGCTGTAACGAATCGAGAGCAAGGATACGTTTATTACGTTACTGTGCGTGCAACGGCAACCTATCAATAAAAAGGAATCATGATGTCTGCCAACGCGATCGAAAATCGTGAGCACTGGGAAAACGAAGAACGAAAACTGGATGAATTGGTACAAAGGGCCATGTGGCCGGGCGGTCAAAACGCGGTGGATCGGTTGGCGCAGCAAGGCAAGCAACCCGCCAGGGAGTTGATTGAGAAGCTCATTGATTCCGGGACGATGTTTTTCGAATTGAGCAGAATCGCCGGATTTGGTGTCAACTACCCGGATGTCGAGGATGTTCCCTGCGGCGGCATGGTGACCGGAATCGGCAAGATAAATGGCAACTGGACCATGATCTTCGCCAATGACAGCCGCGTAAAGGCGGGCACGTATTTTCCGATCACCCTAAAAAAACATATGCGCGCGCAAGCCATCGCGGAAAGATGCGGTTTGAACTGCGTTTATATTGCGGATTCAGGCGGCGCGTATCTTCCCATGCAGGCCGATGTGTTTCCGGATGACCAGCATTTCGGCTCCATGTTTTATAATATGGCCCGAATGTCCGCCATGGGGCTGAAGCAAATTACGATGAGCACCGGCGGGAATACCGCCGGTGGCGCCTATATTGTTTTTATGGCTTGTCAATCGGTCATGATCGATCAGATGTCCTATTCGTTTCTCGGTGGACCGCCGCTGGTTAAAATGGCGACCGGAGAGGTGATCTCGGCGGAAGATTTGGGCGGCGCTGGCGTGCATACCCGGATTTCGGGCGGGGCGGATCATTTATGCGGCAATCAGAATGAAGCGGTGCTCAGGGTAAGAGAAATTCTGGCGCTTGAAAAACCCCAGCAGATTCATTTGCACCGGTACGCGGAACAGTCGCCGGCATTTCCCACGGAAACGCTTTACGAATTATTGCCCAAAGGAATTCATCGCGGGATCGACGGACGCGCTTTTCTGGGGTGCATCGCGGACGATAGCGTATTTTACGAATATAAAAAGGACTACGCAATTGGGCGTGGGGATAACATTCTGACGGGAAAGATACGAATCAAAGGCTTTCCGGTGGGGGTGATCGCGTCCAATAATGTCGGCATCATTTTTGTGGAAGCCGCCCGAAAAGCAACGGAATGGATTGTTCGGTGCGCCAATGAGAAGATGCCGATTTTATTTATTCAGGCGGCTCCTGGCTATATGATCGGTTCCGAATCCGAACATATGGGCATTGGAAAATACGGGGCGGATATGGTGCGGGCGGTTTCCTGCGCTCAGGTGCCCCGCATTCAGCTCGTCATCGGGCCGGATAACGGAGCGGCCAATTATGGTATGTGCGGAAGGGCGTATCGGCCCCATTTTCTTTTTCATACCATGCGGGCGCGTACCGGGGTGATGAGCGGCAGAAGCGCCGCCGGCGTGCTGTTATCCATTGAAGAGGCCAAAAGAAAAATAAAAGGCGCGCCCATGACGGAAGAAGAAAAAAAAGTGTTTCGGGAGAACATGATCGAGAAATACGATGGCGAAGCCCATCCGTTTTTCTGTGGTTCCCGTATTTTAAGCGACAGGGTGGTCAAATTGAATGAAATCCGGGAGTGGCTTGCCATGGCGGTTGAAGTGAGTATGCTGAAGTCCATTGGAGAGCCGGCATTCGGCAATTTCAGATTTTAACCGGTTGATCATCAACAAAAACGACGGCGTTGGCCGGCCCAAGCGATAATAGGAGGTCTTAAGATGACGGAGTATGATTATTGGAAAATTTTCCCGAGAATGCCCAGAAAGGTAACAATCGCCGACATTACCGTTCGGGACGGCTTTCAGCATCTGGAGAAATTTGTTTCCACGAACGCCAAGAAATTTTATGCGGAAAATCTGATTCTGGCCGGGTGCAAACATATCGAGGTGACCAACCTGGGCAGTCCGCTCGTTATGCCCCAGTTTACGGATGCCGAGGAGGTCCTGGCTCATCTTCGCAGCGATTATTTCAGAAAAAAATGCGCGAGCAAAGGCATTAACGCCGACGAGGTGGTCATCACGGCAGTGACCATTCGGGAATCCGCGGTGGACCGGGCGATTGCCCTAAAGGAAAAAGGCATCGGACCGGATCGCGTGTTGATGATGGTTTCCACCGAGGAACAGCATCATTTTGCGAACTCGGGATGCACCCTGCCCGAATACTGGAAAGAAGCCGAACGGGCTACCCGGAAAGCCAATGATGCGGGGCTTAAAATGTGCGGTACGGTGAGCACCATCTGGGGCAGCCCCATCGGCGGCGCAACGGATTTAAAGGACGCCGTTGAATTCACCAAACGGTGGTTTGAAATCGGTGCCCATGATATCGAACACGCGGACCATGACGGCAGCGCTTCGACTCCCGAGGTTTACCGCTATTTTTCCATGATTCTGGATGAAATTCCCGATCCGGCCGTTCATATCGCCCATTTTCATGAAACCAAGCGCATGGCATCCGCATCGATTCTGGCGGCGCTTCAGGCGGGCATTACCCATTTTGAATGCACGCTCGGCGGTCTTGGCGGACAACCCGCTAATTTTATGGGAGATTGTCCCATAAAAGGAACCGGTGATTATTATTATGACGATGCGCGGTATGTCGGGCTGGTGTGCCTGGAAGACACCCTGGTGCAAATCGACGAGATGGGTATCGAGCACGGTTACGATGTGGACCGGGTCCTGTGGCTGGGCCGCGCGATGGAAAGGACCGCGGGCATGCGGTTGCGCTCCGAAGCGGCTATCAACGGTCGGACGTTGAAGGAAGGCCACCCGAAATTTGCCCGCCCGGGGCTTGAAAAGAGAAAAGCAAAGCTGGGTGAAACGCCGAATCAGAACGTTCCGGCGGATTGGGGAAAAACGGCTGTGTTGCCGGCGCACCTCAGGCCTTAGGGGTAACGAATTTTTTGATATACCGTTAAGGTAATGCGCATTTTCGATTTATCGTCAGCCTTGTAGGAGCGAACCCGTGTGTTCGTCCTGGTTACGAAGGGCGAACACACAGGTTCGCCCCTACGGGGTTGCGGGCAATAGTCAGCATTAGGTAGATTGGCATTTTCTGATTCCTTTAATTGAAAGGCTGGCGTATCGATGAGGATACGCTCTCCTTACAGATTCGCTCATGTACACGGTTAACACCACCGGTATCCCTTGGGGGGAAGGAGTCTTTCGTGGATTTCGATCTTAAAAAAGAGCAGGAGATGATTCGGAAAGAAGTCCGTCATTTTGCCCAGACGCAAATCGCCGCTGTTGCGGCCGATCTGGATGAATCCGAATCGTTTTCGGTTTCGCTTACGAAAAAAATGGGTGAAATCGGCCTGTTCGGAATGATTGTGCCCGAAGCGTATGAAGGCCAGGGAATGGATTATATTTCCTATATCATTGCGGTCGAAGAGGTGGCGCGGGTGGACGGCTCCCAGGCGGCCACGGTGGCGGCCGGCAACTCATTAGGGATTGCGCCCATATATTATTTCGGCACCGAGGCTCAGAAAAAGAAATATCTTCCCAAATTATGCAGTGGCGAGGCATTATGGGGATTCGGCCTGACCGAGCCGGAGGCTGGCTCCGATGCCGGCGGCACCCAAACCACGGCGGTGCTGGATGGCAACGAGTGGGTCATCAACGGCTCGAAGATTTTCATCACCAATGCGGCTTGCGAGATGTCCCTGGGGGTGACGGTTCAGGCCATAACCGGCACACGGGAAAACGGCAAGCCGGAATACTCCTGTATTCTGGTCGAAAACGGAACGCCGGGGTATAAGGCTGTTGCCATGCACAAAAAAATGATGTGGCGTGCCTCGAACACAGCAGAACTCTATTTTGACAATGTCAGAGTCCCTAAGGAAAATATTTTGGGGCAAAAAGGGGACGGATTTCACCAGATGCTTCAGACCCTGGACGGCGGACGCTTGTCCATTGCCGCCATGGGGCTCGGGGGGGCGCAAGGGGCTTTTGAAATGGGGCTTAAATACGCCAAAACGCGCAAGCAATTCGGCCAGCCCATCAGCAAATTTCAGGCCATTTCATTTAAACTGGCCGACTGCGCCATAGAGCTGGAGTGCGGGAGAAACCTTCTTTACAAGGCCTGTTGGCTCAGAGACAACAATCGCCCCTTCGCCAAGGAAGCGGCCATGGCCAAAGTGTATTGCTCGGAACTGATGGGCCGGGTCGCCAACCATGCCGTTCAAATTCATGGCGGCTACGGGTTGATGAAGGATTACGGCGTGGAGCGTTTTTATCGGGATCAGAAACTGCTTGATATCGGAGAGGGCACCTCTGAAATTCAACGGCTGGTCATTTCCAGATACATCGGATGCTGATAACCCAAGGAGATCATAGAGATGAGCACACAAGTGATATTGGCCGAGGAACACGACCATATTCTGGTATTGACGCTGAATCGGCCGGAGGTCATGAACTGTTTTAACCTCACATTGCTGCATGCGTTAAAGACGCATGTCGAATCGATCCGCTTTCGGCCGGAAATCAGAGTGGTGATTATTACCGGGGCTGGCGATAAGGCGTTTTCTGCGGGCGCAGACCTAAAAGAGCGCGCCACGTTGAGCGAAATTAAAGTCAGGGAATTTCTCTTTACGATTCGAACCCTGTTTACCGCCATCGAGCAGTTAAATAAGCCGGTTATTGCCGCTGTAAACGGTATCGCGCTGGGGGGGGGAACCGAGCTTGCCCTGGCTTCCGACATTCGAATTGCTTCCGAGAACGCCTCACTGGGGCTTACGGAAACGACACTGGCGATTATTCCGGGTGCGGGCGGGACGCAACGCTTGCCGCGGCTGGTGGGCCGCGGAAAGGCCAAAGAACTTATTTTTACCGGGCGACGCGTTAGTGCTCAGGAGGCGCTTCAAATCGGGCTGGTGAACCAGGTGTGCCCGCAGGAAACGTTGCTGAACGAAAGCCTGAAGATGGCGGCCAAGATTTGTGAAAATGGGCCGATCGCGATTGAGCAAGCCAAATATGCCATCAATTGCGGGCTTGAAGCGGACCTTCAGACCGGGCTTGCCATCGAATCAAACGCATACTGGATCACGATTCCCACTCAAGACCGGATAGAAGGGCTGTCTGCATTTCGTGAAAAGCGAAAACCGGTCTATCAGGGAAAGTAATTAAAAAAATCTTTTTCAAAAAAAGAACGAAATTCTTGCTTTTTTCAAATAAGATGGTAGTATCGGGTCCAATTTAGATTGCGTGGTCTTTTATAGCCGCGCCGGTTTCGTGCTTAAGGTAGATTCCATTTGTCACAGTGGCGACCTCAAGTTTGAAGCTATGATTAATTTTTGAAAGGAGGGTGCTACGATGGCTAATGGCGTTGTAAAATGGTTTAGCGACAGCAAAGGCTTTGGTTTTATTGAGCAGGAAAACGGGCCGGATGTGTTCGTTCATCATTCGGGAATCAATGCGAGCGGTTTTAAGTCCTTGAGTGAAGGCGACCGCGTGACCTTTGACATTGAGCAGGGTAAAAAAGGTCCTGCCGCGACGAATGTCACGGTCGTTTGATCTGCTGATCCGATTCCAATAAAAAGGAGCATCTTATCCACAAATACGGAAAGATGCTCCTTTTTTATTTTGGAAAGGCTGGCGCGATGGTTATCGTGGGACATTCCCGATACGCTCGATAATGTTTCCCATAGCGTCAATGACGAATATCATAAATCCGTTTTGCTCGGCGTACCGTTTCAAATCTTCAAATATGATGGCCTGCACCGTATGCATCTTGCTCCTCTCTTTGTTCAGATGGGCAAGGCCGTTTGCGGCCTCGTCCTTACCCAGGAAACAAGGAATAAAACTGACATTTCCATCGACGTCCTGCTGCCCGAGCAATTGTTCATTTCCTTCTGGTCCGTGAACCAAAACCCATACCCATTGTTCATCTTTCATATCCATTGATGATCCTTGTTTTAAATTTCAGTTGTTATGTTGATATCACGCTTTAGATTCGCATGCGGCCGGAAAGAAACACCGCTACAAATAGCGGAAACAATGAACGGCTTGAATGCTGAGAGCGAAACGTAATGCAATTGATACAAAAATGCAACACGGCTTGTATCTAATCCGGCAAAGCCGGATGCTGGAATGCTGGGATGCTGGGATGCATAAAAGCCATCTTTCACCTTCGGCGAATATACATGCAAAAGCGTGCATGTTTCTGGTAAAGGGTCTAATTCCAGGGTTATCGCAATCCATGCGATGGCCCGGTATGACCTGTGAATAGGGTTTGATTGCGCTGGTTTTATTTGGTAGTTTACAAATTTTATGGCGAGATAACGGCGAATAGCGTTTTGATATGATCCTGATACTGTTGAATTTTGACATGGACAGGCGCTGTCGATATGTCGAAAAAGTGAACCTTTCAAGAACACTCGGGATTATACCATGTCATTTGATCAACTTGGCCTTCGGGTCGAACTGCTTAACGCCCTTAAAGCCAAGGGGTACACCGATCCAACCCCCATACAAACCCAGGCCATTCCTGCCATCCTTGATGGACGGGACATTTTTGCCCGTGCTCAGACCGGAACAGGAAAAACAGACGCGTTTGCGCTCCCTTTGGTCGAGGTGTTGAGTCAACAGCAGAGCAACAACGGGCGCCCCCCTCGTGCGCTTGTCCTGACCCCCACGCGGGAACTGGCGCTTCAGGTGGGAGCGAGCATCAAGGCCTATGCAAGGCGGGTTTCCATGCGATGCACCGTGGTTCACGGCGGGGTTCGCATCAATCCGCAGATCGATCGGTTGAAACGCGGCATCGATATTCTTGTGGCCACACCGGGACGCCTGCTCGATCTTGCCTGCCAAAGGCACCTGAATCTTTCCCGCATTGAGTTTCTGGTGTTCGATGAGGCGGACAGAATGCTCGATCTGGGATTTAGCGATGAGATTTCCGAGATTCTCGATCTGGTCCCCTCTGAGCGCAGGACCATGCTGTTTTCCGCCACCTACACGCAACAGATTCGGGAGCTTGCCGAAAAAATGCTGAAGGATCCGGACTATATCGAGGTGACGCCCCGCAATACCGCGGCAGAATCGGTTGCGCAAACGGTTCACCTGGTGGACCGATCCAATAAACGTGCGCTTCTTATCCATCTGATCACCACGGGACGCTGGACCCGGATACTGGTTTTTGCCCGCACAAAGCACGGGGCGAACAAGCTTACCGAGAAACTGATGGCACAAGGGATTCGTGTCGCCGCCCTGCACAGCAACAAAAGCCAGTCTTTTCGAACACGCACGTTAGAAGCGTTCAAGAACGGAGAGATTCGTATTCTTGTGGCAACGGATGTAGCCGCAAGGGGCCTGGACATCATCCATTTGCCCATTGTGGTCAATTACGATATGCCGGCCATTCCCGAGGATTATGTTCACCGAATCGGTCGCACCGGCCGCGCAGGTGAAAGTGGACTTGCCGTTTCCTTGGTCAGCCAAGATGAAAAGCGTTATCTTCAGGCCATTGAAAACTTGCTGAAGCAAAAGATACCGGTGGAAAAGGTGAATGGTTATACAGAGGATAGCGATGTGCCGGACTTTGTTCTCTATCGTCCCAACAGTACACAGAGCGAACAAAGGGCGGACCCGGCCATCAAAGAGATGGTTGCCGAAAAAAGTTCTTCAAAAAAGCGAGCGCAACCCCGTATTTCCAAAACGAAAGGGTCCGGCAACGGCCCGGCGCCGGTATCAAAAACCCGATCCGGCAAAAGAAACGATAAGCCGGGGAAAAGGACCTCTCGGCATTGATACTCCTCGATTTCCAAAGGTCGTGAGCGGATGGAAACGCTACCGGCCCCCGCTATGAAAATTGTTTCCGCAATAAATCATAAAAACCGGGTTCGATATCCTGAATAAACCGGACTGCCTCATGGGCGCTTTTTACGAAATTTCTTTCGTGCAGGTATTGGTAAAACAGCTTCAATGCCGGCGGCCAGTGGACATACAACGGCGGTTTGACCACCGTTTTTCTTAGCAAAAACTCATGAAAAAACTCAAACCAGCTTGAAGCCGGTACTGAAACAAGGGAGGTGTCTTCATCGTGTTCATAGGCGTAAATGAAGTCAAACCAAATGGATAGACACGTTGAAAACTCGATGGCAAACTCTTTGGCCAGACCTTTGGCGATCAGCCATTTTTGAAACGCCGCGGGGAATCGATCCTTAAGGGAGGAGAGCAGCGCATCAATATTTTCGAAGTCCGCATTCATAACGGCCAATTCATCCAACCATTGCAACTCCTGGAACAGCATCCGGTCTTCGTCGTCTGCGACCACGACGTCTTGGTTGAGCTGAATTCTGGACGCGTCAACGGGCCGAATCAAATACGCCACATCCTTTCGAATGAACATAAAGGGAGCCTCCCGGGGTTGTATGTCTCGCGGAAACAGATAATCATACCGGGCCACCATCATTTCCAGGAAATCTTTGCCGGAAGCCTCATCCATATGAAAACTGTCGCGAAGGGCCTTTAGAATTTTTTTCTCCATATCCGCCAGCATAGTGCCAATATTTCCCTCTTTTGCGGCAATGCTGTAATTCCAGAACACCATCGCGGCTTGCATCGCGCCTTTTATGTTTTCTTCGCCCTCGGCTTTTTCCATCAGCGGCCGGGCGTATTCTAAAATCGCCTGGTTGGTGGAAATGGTTCGAAAGCCGTCGGGCGGGGGCTCTGCGGATAGCGATGCTTTTTCAGATGATGCGGACCGCTGCTGGTCTTTCTTCAGTTTGGCCAGCGTAAGTTTCCGTTTGACTTTTCTGTTCTCGCCGGCGCGGCGTATCCGTTTGGCGATATTCCGCTTTTTATTTTTATTTTTTGCCATCCCTGCTTTCCTTGTTTAAATCCTTATGGGGCAATGCTGTTACTTGATATTTTAGAAAGTGTTTGTTGCGCTTTCAAGTCTTTTCGCGGCCAAAGAACCTCACCGGTCTTGATATCGACCACGCCGTTATAATTGATTCTGGCATCGGGCAGGAAATCATTCGGCAAAAAGGCAAGCGTATAAAACGGATCATGAAATCGATAACCCCTGGTTAAAAGGATATCGATTAATTCTTTTTCTTTTCGAGCGACCAACTGCAATGGTTCGTAGGAACCATATCCCAAAAGAGGCAAGGGAAATTCATAAATAATCTCACCTTTTTCAATAAGGACAATGCCCCCCTTCATCTCCAACACTCTATTCACGGCGGTCTTCATTGCTTCGTGTGAACGGCCTAATACCAAAATTTCTCTGGCGGTATTATAAGAAGAGGCCAACCCCTCAATTCCATCCCCAAAGCCTCCGACCATGCCATTGGTGATCCAACGTCCATTCCTGTCCAATAGGGCGGCATGGCATACCCCCTCTTTATCCTGCAGCGTTAAATGTCCATTTTCCGAATCAAAACAAGTCCATTTGACGCGGGTGATGACAGCGCTGATCATTTCCACCACGGGGAAATCCATCGATTTTTCCGGAGTGAAAATCTTGAAAAAATCTGCCGTCGCACGCCACTCATGATTCACGAACAGTGTTTTTGGAAAAAATTTCTCCCACGCTATTTGAGGAAAGGGGGCGGCGAGGTTGCCATTCTTTGCGATTACCCGTCCCTTGGATATCGTTGTTTCCGGAACCGGATGATAGAGATCTTTCAAAATTAGTATGTCAGCGTCTCTTCCCGGCGCAATGCCGCCGATCTGCCGGTCCAGACCGTAATATACGGCGGGGTTAAGGGTTACCATGCGGTATGCCAATACGGGGGGAATGCCTTCCTTAATGGCGATATCGATCAGATGGTCGGTCATACCGAACGTGTCATAATATACGGCCGTAGACGAATCCGTGGTCAACATCAATCGTTCCGTCAGTATATTTTTTTCGACAATCGGCCGGATGATATCGGCCAAGTCCCGTCTGAGCGAACTTTCTCTTAAGATAACATACAGGCCGAGCCGTAACCTGTTGAGCACATCTTCCCCGGTTATGCTCTCATGGCAGGATTCCACACCCACTCGGGCGAGAACGTTCAGTTTTTCGAATTTGGCGCCGGCAAGATGGCCATCCACTCGCTTATTGGCCTTTCTGGCGGCGTCAATCATATTCAAAATTTTTGAATTTCCCTTTATCATGTCGGGCCATCTTGTTATTTCGCCAATGGATCGAACAAACGGGTTTTTGATAAGGGTTTCAATGGAATCCAATGAGAAAATCTCGTCTTCATTCGCTACGGCGGTCTGGGGATTCGTCCTGCAAAACCAGAAAAATTTAACCGGCCCTTTGGAAAGCGTGTTCATCAATTCCTCAAACAGCGTTACCCCGATGGGCGGAAAATACACGAGGTTATCACAGAAAATTGTGGTAACCCCCTTTTTGCACGCTTCTTCACCGAACGATATCGGATTATAGATATTATCGGCATGAGCGTGGGGTTCAATATAACCGGGAACCAGCACCTTATCCGTGACATCGATGATGCGCGCGGCATGGGGCTGCACCGGGTTGAAATGGCCTACCGACCATATTTTTCCATTATGTACGGTAACGTCTGCTTTCAGTAACTCTCCTGAATAGACATTCAAAACCGTTCCGCCGGTAAGAAGCATATCAATAGGTTTTTGTTGTGCATCGGCGGCCGAGTGTCGGGAATCGGATTTTAGCGTGGTCATTAAGATAGAAGCCCTTTTTTTAAGAAAAATAATGAATGATATGTGGCAAAAACTCGCTTTTTATGCGGAATATGTCAATAAAAATGAGTCGTGGCCTTTTTCCCCTCTCCCGCATCGCCTTCTTTTTACATGGTGTAAAGCGGGCGGACACTATTTTGTTACCGCGGGATTCAACCCTCCGGTTTGAACAAATATTTAACCTCATTTTTACAGATAGATACCATTGTATTTCCCCGCCTTTGCCCGGCGGATGGTGGTCAGTTGGCATGGGGCTTGCTCAATCATGACGACAGGTATCACCGTTTTTTTTCTGAACCCTTAAACCGTCTTGGTTGAGAAATAAATCCAATGCCGAACATCAACGTCATGCTGGTGGATGATGAAGAAAGATATCTGACAACGACCCAAAAGCTGTTGGAGAAAAAAGGGTATGCCGTCGAGACCGCCGCCAGCGGCGCGGAGGCATTGGCGAAATTGAAAAAAATGAACATTCATGTGGTCATTCTGGATGTCAAAATGCCTGGCATGGGCGGCATCGCGACCTTGGAAAAGATCAAGCATGATTTTCCGCTCGTTGAAGTCATCATGCTCACCGGTCATGCCACGGTGGAATCCGCAGTCGAGGGGGTTAAACTGGGCGCGGCCGATTATTTAATGAAACCGGTCGACATCGAGGATATTTCCGAAAAAATCAAATCCGCCTTTGAAAAAAGACAACACATTAAAAATCAAAAAGAAAAACGAGATATCTATTTTAAGGAACTCAAGCTGAAGCTGGCGCTCGGGCTGCTGGCGGCCTTCATGTTGCCCTACGCGGCCTTTTTCACTTATTTTCAATTTCAGTTCAGCACCACGCTGAAAAACACAGGCCGATTGAACTTAGAGGCCCTTTCAAACAGCCAAAAAAACACGGTCGATCTGTTTTTGCAGGAACGTGTCGTTAATCTTTTCAGCCTCTTTCACGGCAATGAATTTACCCTTTCGCCTTCCGTCGGCATCATGGCGCAGTGCCTTCAGAACCTGAGACAAGCCAGTGATGCCTTCTGTGATGTCGGTTTTTTAAATGCCCAAGGCATTCAAATCGGATATGCGGGTCCGTTTCCCGAGTTACAGGGAAAAAATTACAGCAACGAAACCTGGTTTAAAACGCTTCTGCGTCAAGATCGGCATTATTTTATCAGTGATATTTATTCAGGACTTCGAAATAAGCCGCATTTCACCATTGCCGTCAGGCAGGTTATCGAAGGTGCGCCCTTTGTCATGCGCGCCACACTGGATCCGGATAAGTTTTATATGCTCCTTCGCGCCATCAGCCGCGGCAAGGCCGTCGAATCCGCCCTGATCAACAAGGAAGGCCGCTACCAGATCGTCGATCCGAACCGGGGGGAATTGCTGGAGAAAAGTGACTTTATACCCCCAACGGATATTTTTTCCGGCGTCGAGGAGATTCGGGAAAACGGCAATGCCGTGTTGATCGGTTTTGCATGGCTCAAGGAAGCCCCCTGGGCGCTGCTGGTGAGACAACCCCTCAACATCGCTCACGCTGCCATGTATCGCAGCCGGCGCATTATGACGATCAGCCTCGGCATTATCTTTTTTTCCATCGCGGCAGGCATCTGGTTTGCCAACAGCCGGCTGATCGGCTGGTCCAAGGCGGCGGCCGATAAAAGCGAAGAGTTGCGCATTCAGCTCTTTCACGCCTCGAAACTGGCCTCCGTGGGGGAACTGGCCACCGGAGTCGCTCACGAGATCAACAATCCGCTGGCCGTTATCGTCGCCGCCAGTGGGGTAATCAAAGATCTTTTCGACCCGGAATTCGGTCTTACGCCGAGCCGGGAAAATGTGATGAAAGAGGTTGAAGCCATTGAATCGGCCGCCTTCAGGGCCAGAACCATAACACGACAACTGCTCGATTTCGGGAGAAAAAACGAGCCAAAACTCATCCCGTGCCATGTGAATAAAATTTTAAATGAGGTTATGTCCGGGTTAAAAGAACGCGAGTTCAAGACCGCCGGTATCGAGATCGTTCGTGAATACGATCCGGGCATTCCGGAAATTCTGCTGGACAGCGATAAGATTCGTCAGGTGTTTTTAAATCTCATCAACAATGCGGGTGATGCCATCACGGGTGCCGGTACGATCACGATTACCACCCGCAGAAAAGATCAGCATATAGAGGTCATCATAAAAGATACGGGGGGTGGTATTCCTCCGGAACTTCTACCCGATATCTTCAATCCATTTTTTACAACCAAGGAGGTGGGCAAAGGGACGGGGCTCGGGCTCAGTGTTTCTCAGAACATCATCAAATCCCTCGGAGGTGAAATCGATGTGGCGTCCACGCCGGGGATCGGCACTCAATTTACCGTCTCGTTACCGATTAAAACAAAAGCCAGTTAAAGAATATGGCCTTAACATCATATTAATAACCGATATTAACGCATTCGCAAAGAGGATGGATTATGGAGAAGCAAACCGGTGTTAATGGAAAAAATGAAAAGCTGAAGATCCTTTTAATTGATGATGAAGACCGTTTCAGGGAGAGCCTTTCCAAGCAGCTGGGGTTGCGGGGCTTTGATGTGCTCGATGTCAACAACGGAGAGGATGCCATCAAAATCGTTCGGCATGAAAACCCCCATGTGGTTATTCTCGACCAGAAAATGCCCGGCATGGACGGGATTCAAACCTTAAAGGAGTTGAAAAAGATCAGGCCGGAAGTGCAGATCATCATGCATACCGGCCACGGCTCGATCGAATCGGCGCGGGTGACCGGAAAGCATGATGTGTTTTCGTACTTGGAAAAACCATGCCCTCTGGATGAACTGATTACGGCGATCAAAAATGCGGCTCAGGAGCGGGTTTACGCACTGGCCAAGCATGAAATTCCGGATGTGGCGAAAACCGGACTGAAAGACTGGCTCATCGGGGTTCAAAATGCCAGGCCCGGATTCATCCTTCTGGGGGTTATTCTTTTTCTTTGCATTCTCATCACGCCCGCCCCGAAACTGACCTCCCTTTTGTCCGAAAAAAAGGCCGGCAATCCCATGGAGAGCATCAACGGGTTTTCCGACTACCGCAAAATGGAGATCGGACAAACCATTACCGAGTATTATGGGGAAAAGGCCAAACTAACCCAAAAAACGAAAACCGCTGACGGCAAAGTCGTTAAGTCGGCCCCGAGCGTGGACACGGTCGTTATGAAGGCCAAGGTCATGATCGGTGTGCTGGTGGTAGCAGCCCTCTTCTGGGCGACCGGTGCCGTTCCCATCGGTATAACGGCCCTTCTGGTGGGTGTGCTGATGTATTTTTTCGGTGTTTATCCGGCCGATATGGTGGCCCAGGCCTATGCCAAGGATTCGGTGATTTTCATCTTCGGCGTGTTGGCCCTCGCTGCCGCCATCAGCAAGACCGGTCTGGATCGACGCATCGGCATTTTGTTGCTGGGTACCAGTTCTTCTCTTACCCGCTTTGCCTTATTCTTCGCCCCGATGCTCGCGATCACTGCCGGGTTTCTTTCCGAGCACGCATTGGTGGCGTTTATCGCCCCTGTTTTGTTGCTGGTCTATATGGCGGCCATTCGGACCGCAGGTCTGAAACAGGACCGGTATCTGGTGGTGTTTATGCTGCTGACCCTGACCTTCTGTGGAAACCTCGGCGGGCCTGGTTCCCCGGCAGCCGGCGGCAGAAACGCCGTCATGCTGGGTATTCTATCGGATTACGGCATTAAAGTGTCATTCGGACAATGGGTCAAAATGGGGCTTCCCTTCGTGCCGGTTTGCACCCTGCTAGTGTCCGTTTTTTTTCTTTTCGTTTTTCGCGGTAAAATAAAGACCAAAGCCATCAATGTCGCGGAAGAAGTCAAGCGTGAAGCGGAAAAAATCGGCAAGATGACGCCGGATGAATATAAATCGGCTGCAATCATTATTCTGGTGGTCGTGCTGTGGATCACCTTGTCGGACAAGGTGGGAATGGGGGGGCCCGCGATTTTATGCCTTGTCCTGTTGAATATTTTAGGCGTCCTTCGCTGGAAAGACATTAACGGAATTCACTGGGATGTCGTTGCGCTGTATGCGGCTGCCAGCGCCATGGGCTCTGGGCTTGCTTCCACCGGTGCGGCGCTCTGGTTGGCCAGCAGCTTTGTGGATATGCTTCCCGCCGTTATGAAAAGCGGAGATGGTCTTATCATGTCGGCAAGCTTTATCACCGGCATTCTCACGAATTTCATGAGCGACGGGGCTACGGTGGCGGCTGTCGGGCCCATCACCGTTCCGATGGCGACCCTTTCACAAACATCCCCCATCGCGGTGGGATTGGCCACGGCCTTTTCTTCTTCTTTTGCGCACATGCTGATTATCGGCACACCGAATAACGCCATCGTGTACGCGGTTGCAAGGGATCCGGAAACCGGCGAGCAGCTTGTAACGACAAAGGATTTTCTCGTTTATGGCGGCGCCGTATGGCTTATCAGCATGGCGGTGCTCTATCTGTGGGTCATTCTCGGATACTGGAAATGGTTCGGCCTGAGCTGAGTGTCTGATCCGGCTTCATCGGCCATCGGCGGCCGCCGGCAGCTTATGGATCTCGATGTCAATCATTTGCTGCCCGGTTGCTGATAGGCCGCACCGGAAAACATGGGAACATGGAGTTACCGACATGGCAAAAGATAAGATCAACCTGCTCATTGTGGATGATGAAGAACAGTTTCTGGAATCCATTCGAAAGAGCCTGGAGATAAGAGACTTTAACGTCATCACCGCCAATCGGGGAGATAAGGCGATTGAAGCCGCGCAAACCCACCCGGTGGATATCGCCTTGATTGATCTGAAAATGCCGGGCATATCCGGGCAGGAGACACTTAAACAGCTCAAGCAGAAACATCAGTGGCTGGAAGCCGTGATCTTGACCGGTCACGGTGCGATCGATTCCGCGGTTGAATGCGCGAAAATAGGGATTACTTCCTATCTTCAAAAACCCTGTGAACTCGACAGTCTTCTTGAAGCCCTGCAGGGGGCTTATAAGAAAAAGGTCATGAACAAGAAAAAAATTGAAGAAAAAAAGATGAATGAACTTCTTAATATTTCTTCTTCCAGCAGTCCCCGGGCGATTCTTCGCAAACTCAGGGAGTTGGATCAGGGAGAAGAGTAAGCAAAGCGAAATGAACCCGAAAGAGTCCCCGAAACGCAGGGGTTGATAGTAAAGGGCGTCCAACATAAAGGTTCGATCCGGAATGAAGACAACCATCAAATCGCAACCCCATGATTCCGCATTTTATCATGCGCTCACCCGGAAAATGGTGATCATCATGGTACTGGTCTCCTTTACGCCCCTCTTGCTGATCAGCGGCCTGATTCTGGAACAGTACAACCGTTCCTACCGGGAAAAGGTTCATGCGCACTTGGGCGAACTGGTGGAAAAACACTGTCAGAACATCGACGGGTTTTTAACCGAACATCTAAATTTGCTCAGATTTCTCGTCAATTCTCATCCCTTTGAACAATTCCGGGACGAAACGTTTCTGGAAATAAAACTGGCACAGTTGCAACTGCAATTCCATGGGGTGTTCGAGGATCTGGGCGTGGTGGACGATCAGGGGGTTCAGATCGATTATGCGGGTCCCTTTAAACTCATGCAAGCGAACTACAAGAATGCGGATTGGTTTAAAAAGGCCATTATCAGCCCGTATTTTATCAGTGATGTGTTTCTGGGGCTTCGCGCTCTGCCCCATTTCATTATTGCCGTCCGCCAGGAATATAAGGGAAGGGTTTGGATTCTTCGTGCCACCGTCGATTTCAGGGCATTTAACACCTTGGTTGAAAACCTTCGCATCGGCGAAACCGGGTTTGCCTTTATTCTGAACAAGGCAGAAGAATTTCAAACAAAGCCGCCGCTCGGGTTTTTTACTGAAAAAGATCATTATGCCCTTTTTTTAAATGATACTGCCACGGAAAAACAGCGCGTCAAAATATTTGAAAAAAAGAATGCCGCGGGAAAAGAAAATCTCTGTGTTGGCGCCTTTTTAAAAAACGGCGACTGGTTGCTCATCTACCAGCAAAATACGGCCGATGCCTACCGGGATCTCAACCATGCCCGAAAGGTCGCGCTGCTGATCATTCTCATCGGCGGTATCGTCATCATTACCACCGCCATTTGGATCGCTCGCAGAATGGTTGCCCGAATCGCCTCGGCGGATCGCGAGAAAAATATGATGAACAAGCAGGTCATTGAAACCGGAAAATTGGCGGCCATCGGTGAACTTGCGGCCGGCATCGCCCATGAAATCAACAACCCCGTGGCCATCATGATGGAAAAGGCCGGATGGATTCAGGACTTGCTTGAAGAAGAGGATCTTAAAGATTGCCAGAATCTTACGGAGTTTCAAAATTCACTGGAAGAAATCCGTAACCAGGCCAGGCGTTGCAAGGTCATTACCCACAAATTGCTGAGTTTTGCTCGTAAAACCGATTCCCGGCCGCAACCGGTCCAACTCAATGACCTGTTGGAAGAGGTTGTCGGGCTGTCCGAACAGCGAGCAAAATACGCGGGGGTTTCCTTTCATAAGAAGTTCTTTGCGAATCTTTCCACCATCGAAGCATCACCGACGGAAATGCAACAGGTGTTTTTAAACCTGATCAACAATGCATTGGATGCGATGGACAATAAAGGCGGTAGTATTGAAATTTCGACCCGGCAGCATAAGGACCATGTCACCGTCGCGGTGGCAGATACCGGTCCCGGCATGCCGGCCGCTAACCTTGAAAAAATATTCCAACCGTTTTTCACAACCAAGCCGGTCGGAAAAGGCACCGGACTGGGGCTTGCCATTTGCTATGGCATCATTAAAAAAATCGGCGGCCATATCGAGGTCGAAAGTGAGATAGGCAAAGGAACAACCTTTTATCTTCATTTCCCGGTGGAAAAAACCGTCCAACCTGAAAACATTCAGCAAATTCAAGGAGAATAAAAATGGCCAATGTGAACGTATTATTAGTGGACGATGAGACCACCTTTGTCAATGTCATGGAAAAGCGTCTTAAAAAACGTCAGGTTCATGTCGTCACCGCCTTCAGCGGCCCGGAAGCGCTTCAAAAACTTGCTGAAAACAGTACCATCGAGGTTGTTATTCTGGACGTCAAAATGCCGCTGATGGACGGGATTGAAACGCTGTCGAGAATTAAAAAAGAACACCCGCTCGTGGAAGTCATCATGTTGACGGCGCACGCCACCGTTGAATCGGCTATCGACGGAATGAAACTGGGCGCTTTTGACTATCTGATGAAACCGTGCGAGGTGGAGGAACTGATAGAAAAAGCGGAAACCGCTGCACAGCAAAAACGGGCGCAAGAGGAAAAAATTATCGAAGCCCGGATGCGGGAAATCACGCTTCGCCGCGCCTAGCCGGGAAAGACGACACCGATGTCCGGAAGCTGGGCAGCTGGGTTGCTGGGCAGCAGTGCGGCCAATGGCCTTTTCCAGTTATGCACGCTTTTTCGTGCATGTTTCTCATAAAGGAGCTACGCAGCGGTTAAGAAAGCCGCCGGTTTGGCGTTGCGGACCGGCGCAGGAGAAACAAATTATGTCCCGAATCAAAACGATTTTGCCGGATTTTCTTCGAAACTCCGGCGAAGGCGTCCGTCTTCTGCTGGTGGATGATGAAAAAGTATATGTCGAAACACTGGCAAACCGGCTTCGGAAAAGAGGCTTTACCGTATCCAAGGCAAGCAGCGGTTCAGAAGGCATCCAGTTGCTGCGCAAAAATGAATATGATGTGGCGGTTCTGGACTTGAAAATGGAAGACATGGATGGCATTGAGGTCCTTAAAATATTTCGTAAAATGGCCCCTCGGCTTATGGTGATCATGCTGACCGGCCATGGGTCTGAAACCGCCGCGCGTCAGGGAATTGAATTCGGCGCGTTCGACTATCTGTCCAAACCCTGTGAATTTGAGGAATTGCTGGAAAAAATCATGAATGCCCATCGAAAACGGCAAGCCGCGTGCCTGCCTAAGGGGTGATTATGTTCTATAAATCAAAATTTTTTCAGCTTGGTATCGCACTGCTCGGCGCAGCGGTCATTTTGATGCTGCCGCGCCCGGAGGGCACCACATTTAAAATCTCGGGGGATGCATCGCGTTCCCTGTTCAATGCGGTGAAGGGCCAGTTCGACCCGGTCGGTAAAGCCCATCGGTCATCGGCACCCTATATCATACGCGCCAAGCATTCGGCCGGCGCTGAAGCAAGTCTTACGCTCTTGCGGGAAAAGGCAAGCGTATTAGACCTGCCGAATATTCACATCAGCACCGTGGACGGCATTTCCCCCACGCTGCAGAAATTTTTCGCCGTGCTGGCCATACTGATTTTTCTGTTTATTTTTGAACCGATCCCCCTTGAGATTACCGCTATCTGCATCGGCGTGCTGCTGGCCGGTATGGGGATTATGGATATTAAAAGCGCATGGGCGCCTTATATGCATCCGGTAGTGGTTTTCATCATGAGCTACTTGATCTTTGCCATATCGGCCGACAAGTCCGGCCTTACCCGGCGTCTGGGGTTTTTCATCATTCGGCTGGCGGGCACCTCCATGATTCGCTTTACCTTTGTTCTGGCGATCGGGCTCGGCATCGCTTCCTCATTTATCCATGATGCGGCCGCCTGCGCGATCGGTATTGTCACGATGCAACCGCTGATGCGGGCCGCCGGCATTGCCCCCCATTCCCGGGCAGCCAAGTTCATGATGCTCTCCATTCCGTTTGCCACGTCCTGCGGTGGCATGGGTTCCTTGATCGGCGGCGGTCGGTGCCTGGTAGCAGCCGCCTTTCTTAAAGAATTCACCGGCGTTGAAATTACTTTTTTTGACTGGATCAAGTTTGCGGGCCCGGCGGCCCTCATCACGGTTCCCTTTGCCGTGCTCATTGTTTACCTGTTCTTCAGACCGGAAAAAGGCATCCGGCTGCCGCAGTTTGATGAATCGGCAGGACCTTGGTCAAGGTTGGAGAAAAAAACGCTGGTGATCACCTTGCTCACGCTCGGGCTCTGGTTGACCAAAGGGCTTCATGGCATGGATTACTCCGTGACCGGCCTGCTCGGCGTTTCAGCGCTGATCCTCTTCGGTGCCCTCACATGGGAAGATATTCACACCAACCTTGAATGGGGGACCGCGCTCTTTATCTTCGGCGGCGGTATCTCTCTGGGGCTTGCCATGGGGGCTACGGGCGCCGCGGATTATTTTGCGAATCTTTTCTTTCCGATTGTTCAGGGCGGCGGATGGCTTCTGCTGTTTATCGGCGTCGGGGTAATCGGAGCGTTAGCCACCAATATCATGGCCAATGTGGCGGCGGCCGCGCTGATTCTTCCGGTTGCGATTGGCATCGCTCAAATGGAAGGCATTGATCCGCGTGTCGTTGCGCTGTGTTTCGGAACGACCACATCCTTTGCCATGCTGCTGGTTATCGGATGTCCACCCAATGCCATCGCCTTTAGCTATAAATATTTCAAGGCATCGGATTTAACCAAGGTTGGCCTAATGGCCACCCCGATTCTGTTGGGTGTTCTGGTGCTTGTCGCTCAGGTTTGGTGGAAATTTTTAGGAATCTTTTAATGATAACGCTGAGGAGCGTAAATGAAGTCATTACGACTGCTCATGGTGGACGACGAGGCCGTTTTTTTAAGCACCATCGCCAATCGCCTGAAAAAACGCAACATCATTCCAGAAACCGCCGATAGCGGAGAAGCGTGCCTGGCCATGATGGCTGAGCAAGACTTTGACGTGGTTGTCCTGGATGTTAAAATGCCGGGCATCAGCGGCCTGGAATGTCTATCACAGATCAAAAGCAAATATCCGCACACGGAAGTTATTCTGCTTACGGGGCATGCCTCCACGCCCGATGGCGTCACCGGCATTAAATCCGGGGCGTTTGATTACCTGAGCAAACCCGTAGAACTGGAACATTTAGTTGAAAAAATCAGGCAGGCTTACGATAAAAAACAGCGGACCGTTGAAAAAACAAGGGAAGCAGAATTTCGGGAAAAAATAAACCGCCAGCTCATCGTTACGGAGCGCCTAGCGTCCCTGGGTACCCTGGCCACGGGCGTGGCGCACGAAATCAACAACCCCCTTGCTATTATTCAGGAGTGGGCTGGATGGATGAAAAGCATTCTTGAAGATGCCGGACCGGACTTCCCCCATTCAAAAGAGTTCAACACGGCGCTGAATAAGATTGAACTGGCGATCGGCCGGGCCAAACGCATTACCCATCAGCTGCTTGGCATGGTCCAAAAAGCCGATGACACCGTGATCGAAATTCAGGCCGCGGATCTTATCTCGGATGTCATGCAACTGGTGAACCGCGAAGCGCGCAATCATAATATTTCGATTGTCTTTAAGTCGGAAGAAAATCCATCCTTCTGGTCGGACCCCTTTCGGCTTCGCCAAGTCCTTCTAAACCTAGTGAACAATGCGATTCAGGCTACGCCGAACGGCGGAGTGATCACGATAGGGGCTACCCTCGACGGAAACGATATGGTGCTTCAGGTTCAAGATACGGGCGGCGGTATTGCCGTGGAAAACCTGGAAAAAATATTTGATCCGTTTTTTACCACTAAGCCGACCGGTGAAGGCACGGGATTGGGTCTTTATGTCTCGCGAAAGATCATTGAAAAGCTCGGCGGGAACATCACGGTTGAAAGCAAACTCGGTCAAGGCGCCCTGTTTCAACTTCGCCTGCCGATTCGTCCCGAATTGAAAGACGAGATTTAAGAGCCGTCACCACCATAAATGGAGATACGCACCATGGTAAAAATACCCATCCGCGTCTTGATTGTGGACGACGAAGAAGATTTTACGGATATTCTGGCCCTGCGGCTCACCGATTCGGGCGAAATCGCGCATAAAGCCTACAATGGCAGCGAGTGTCTGAAGATCCTTGAATCCGAAGCCATCGACGTGGTTGTCCTGGATATCAAAATGCCGGGCATGGACGGTATCGAAACGTTGCGTGAAATCAAGAAGAAATTCCCTATTGTGGAAGTCATCCTTTTGACCGGGCACGGCACAACACAAACCGCTGTGAAAGGGATGCAATTGGGCGCATTTGACTATCTTTTAAAGCCGGCTGATTTCAAGGAATTGAAATCTAAACTGGTAATTGCGCGGCAGCGAAAGGATGAACAGGAAGAACGCATCAGAAAAGCCGAAACAAAACTGATGTTGAGAAAGATTGGCGATTTTTAGAATGATTATGCCGCTTGCTCATCCGGAAGTGTCTTTTTTCCGGATGAGCCTATTTCCGGCAAAGGGAGCCGAAAAAGCAAAAATCAGCCTTTTACCAGTTGACATGTCAGCCGGCATGCCAAATCAAAGCCGAGTTTCCCTGTGTTTAGCACCATATCGTAGAGCATGGGCTGATCATAGTCTTGCCGTCCAAAATTCTTATATAAATTAATTCGCCGCTTATCATCGGATGCGACCAAGGCGGCGGCTTGCTTGTGGGATAACTGATATTTATCCTCAACAAACCGAATGCGAGTTTCCAGGTCCGAAACCAGCAGTATTCGCTTGGCATCGGGCCGATCCTTGAGAATGTATTGACCGCCCCGGCCGATGATGACCGCATTGCCCTCATCCGCAATTTTGGTGATTATCTTCTGCAGCACATCTACATATACAGCTTCGTCAATGTACCCGCGCTGGTCGTCCAGGATTCGATCCATGAAAGATTTGGGGATTAAATTCGAAATAAACTTTTGAAATTTTTTACCGACCTCTTTTTCCATGGATCTTACCCAGTCCGTGGATACGCGTGCCTTTTCGGCAACCAATTGAATCAGCTCGTTATCATAGAGCGCAAAGCCAAGTTCTTGTGATACCATTTTGCCTAAGGTCAACCCGCCGGCGCCGAATTGCCGTGATATCGTCAACACCGTCATAAATACCTCCCCTATATAAATGAGTTAGAAAAGTTACGTTCAGCAGTATGGTGAATTCTATCCGCCCGAAGGAGGGTAATTAAGTTGCTAATACCATGAAACACCAATGTTTTTTATAACTGTATTCAGTAAAACTTACAACTTAATTTTCCATTCCGGTCAAGCGGAAACAGCCAAGATAGCAACCGGAAAGGGTGAATTCCACTCTGCGCCGATGTGTTGGTGCTATTTGGTGCAGCGCTGATAGCGGAAAAATTCAATGACATCCAACCATCAAAGTGATAGAGTAGTCGTAAGGAATTCATCGGTATCAGGTTTACATATATTATCTTATTGTTACCGGGCAGCAATTAAAAAAGAAGGGCTACTTGTCAATGGCGGATGACCATATCCTACGCCTGACCGAGTCGGTAGCAGGTGCGGGCTGAGCGTCCAAACTCGCGCCGGGGGACCTGGAGCAGGCATTATGCGGCATGCTTTTTCCGACCAATGAGAATGTTCTCGTCGGGTTGGAAAGGGCGGACGATGCCGGCGTGTATAAAATTTCAGACGAGCTGGCACTGATTCAGACCGTTGATTTTTTCACCCCCATCGTGGATGATCCCTATTGGTTCGGGCAGATTGCCGCCGCCAACGCGCTGAGCGATGTCTATGCCATGGGCGGCACACCAAAGACTGCCTTGAATTTGGTGGCGTTTCCGGTCAAGCAGATGGCCTTATCGGTGTTGCGGCAAATCATTCAGGGCGGAATTGATAAACTGACCGAGGCTGGTGTGGTGCTTGTCGGCGGTCACAGTATCGAAGATAAGGAATTAAAATACGGCTTAGCTGTTACCGGATTTGTGCACCCGGCGCGGGTGCTCACCAAGAAAAACCTGCAACCAGAAGACCGGCTGATTCTGACAAAGCCGCTGGGTTTCGGTATTGTCAATACCGCCATTAAGGCGGGAATGGCTTCCGCGGATCTGACGGAAAAGGTCACTCGTTTGATGGCATCGCTTAACCGGACCGCCGCTGACATCATGGTCCATTACAATATCAGCGCCTGCACTGACGTGACCGGCTTCGGTTTGCTCGGGCACCTTGCGGAGATGGTTAGCGGCTCACGCATGAGCGTGCGCTTGTTTTCCAGCCGGGTGCCGGTGATTCCGGAAGCGCTGGAATTTGCTGCCATGGGGCTTATTCCCGCGGGCGCGCATAAGAACAGGGCATTCCGGGAGCAGATGATCCGTTTTGCAATGACGGTGCCGCGGCCCTTGCAGGACGTAATGGTTGATCCTCAAACCTCGGGGGGGTTGCTGATCAGCGTAAGCGCCGGTCAGGCTGCTGATTTCTTGGTGGCGCTGAAAGAAGCAGGCATCAGCGAAGCATCGGAAATAGGGGAGGTGTTCGATGATCCGGAAGAGAATCTATGGATCGCGTAGGGGCGACAAGAAAATAAACGCTGGCGGAGATAGTGATGGCAATTTATCTGGTTCAACACGGAAAAAGTTTGCCCAAGGAAGTTGATCCGGAACAGGGACTCAGCGAACAAGGCATCGCTGAGGTGAAACTCATTGCCGGGGTGGCGAAAAACTACCGGATAACTGTGTCAAAGATTTTGCATAGCGGTAAAATAAGAGCGGCCCGGACGGCCGAACTTTTTGCGGATGCTTTGCAGCCCGGGCAGGGGATCTCGGCAGCAGAGGGTCTTAACCCCCTTGACAGTGTCGATGCCTTTGCCATGAAACTGGATGCCGAATCGCAGATTATGATAGTCGGGCATCTGCCTTTCATGGAAAAACTGGTGTCTCGTCTTACCACAGGCAGAGAGGGCCACACCATCTTCAAATTTCAAAACGGGGGTATTGTTTGCCTTGATCAGGAGAAAGCCCGCGGCAAATGGCTTATCAAATGGGCGTTGATGCCGAAAATCGATTGACGTTTAAGCTTGCCTATAGGCAGTGATCGATCAAGTCTTTTTCAAATGTGTTCGTCGCCTGGATGTGCCCCTGTTACAGCATATAGGCATAGCTTTCATGAGCGGTCTAACCTGTCTTCCGGTTGGCGGCATTAGTTTTCGGTTTCGGCTTTTAAAACGAGTGTCCAACTATACCCACAGGCGCAAGTTATATCATACCAATCTGTAACCCCCGATATCGTAATATAGTTCGCGCATAGCGGACATTTTGTTCTATGTGTGCGTTCGGTAACGAGCGGCGTCTCGTGTTTTAGTTCAAGCGAATTAACGTGGTTATTCATTTTTTTCCCCTTTTGTCATAGGGTTAAACAGGAGTTTCAGAGATAAACGGCAACGGAGGTCGTAAACCCGCGTCAGGCGCGGTTTTAGTGGCCGGTTTGTTGTAAGACCCCACCGGCGTCCACACGGTACCCGAACGCCGATAGGACTTCGGCCTGGGTCTTACTGGGCGTTTCAAGACGACAGGCCGGCTTTCGTTCCCCTTTCTTCAGGCTCAATACCTGATGCAGCCTTCGCATATCCTCCATTATGTCGGCGGCCGTTCGGTTTATGCCAGAGGCCGCCAGTTTAAGTTCGATCCGGCGCAGATAAGTCATAGCCACCACGCAAGTAAACAGGTGGCACCTTATTTTGCTGTCCGTCCAGTGGCGTACAGGGCTTACTCCCACCAATTCGTCGTCCTTGCTTAGACGAAATCGATCCTCCACCTGCCAACGGTCAAGATTTGCCTGAACGATGTCGCTCGTTGTCCAATCCGTGTTATCCGTAATGATAATGCTCTTTCCGAACATGGCCTGCTTTTGGCTGACCAGATACGCGTTTTTGCGGAAATTCATGGAGAGACCGGCCTCCGAATCCACGAAGGTGAGCTCGTAGAGTTCGTGCGGCATATGCATTCTCGCGCAAAGGCGCAAGTAGCGATCCTTAACAGCCTCCTCGTTTCTCCAATGCGGCGCCTTGTCTCTTACCTTTGCCCGCATGGAAAGCAGCTCCTGACGGATTGTCTCCAGCTTGTCATTGAAGGTATATTCCTGCTTGCGGCGGCTCGATGGATTATAGGTGACGATCACCGCCCGCTCTTTTCCCCAATATTCTCCCCTGGTCCGATAAGCCAAAAGGCATTCCTCTGCCTTTCCCTCCGCCATGAGCCGCCTGTTTCCCGGTGTATCCACCGGCTCGAACTTATCAACGGAGGTCGCGGCAAGATCCTGAGCAAAATAGGTGGAATAGGTGGTGATGAAATGAATACGCGAGTGCTCGTCGATCCAGGCATAATTATCCTCTGCGTTCATCCCCTTATCGATCACCACCGTAAGGCGCTCCTTTGTTTGGTTCAAGCCGCACACGGCCCCGAACATCTCATCCATGATGGCCTCAAAATGCTTGCTGTCATGGATATTGCCCGGATAGACGCTGTAATATAACGGCAGCCGCGAATCCCTCGCCACCAGAAGCCCCAGACCGATTTGCCTTAAGTGGTGCCGGCCCGCCTTGTTTTTTCCCCGCATGGCAAGATCCGATTCGGTATGGCTGGCCATGTAGGTGTAATAGTTGGTGGTGTCGAACAGAAGACAGTCCGCCGACGGCGCTTCCACGCGCCAGATGCGCTCGAAGAACGCTTTGGCGATCCTGCTTAAATCGTCCTCGGATACCCGGTCCCATTTTTCCCAGTAGCGTTGACTGGTGAGCTCTTCGAAGTCAACGGGCCGGATATACTGTATGGCGGTGTGCCGGTACCAGGATGCGAGCTTGTTCTTGCTGACGGCCTGCACCATCCGGTTAAGCACGCAGTACAGGAAATACTCGCCGATGGAAGGACCCGTTTCCCGATCCGCCCGCGGAACGATGTCATCGATAAGAGCGCAAAGGCTGATGTCCTTATCGATCTCACAGGAAAGCCACAGCGCACCGAATTCTTCCACCTTCAGTATCACGACATCCTCATCGCGTCCGCGCACCAATCCGGCGACCTTTTCCGGAGACCCGATGTAAGTCTGGGAAATGACCTTGGGCTTGCCGTCGACCCGTGCGATCTCCCGGACATAGAGGTAGGGTCTTCCCTTTTTAGTCTTTACGTGGAAGTGAGCCATGAAGACACTATACATGGTAGGGTCTTACATGTCAAGCACAAAATAACGCGAAGGCTCATTATTCAAGGGCTGTAGGCCTGGAGAGCGGGAGGAGGCGGTGGGTCTTACGGAGCGACGTGTCGTAAGCTACTGTTATTCAAACGGATCGAAACAGCGGGATGGATTATCTCTGAAACTCCTGTTAAACTGTTATTGACAACTACATCTGTTATTCTATCACAATAATTTACAGTATTGCTATAGGCATATGTACCTATTTTTCTGAATAGATTTGTCTATAGGGGGATCGTAACGCTCACCTGATTAATAGGTTTGTTTTTTTTATGATAGGCAATATTGATAAATTATAGGACTTGGTAGGGTGTTAAACCCTGTTGGTGAGGGATGCTATCGTTTTTGTATTTTGATGGTATCCATCGGAATATTATTCATCCGTTTGGCTCTTATCTAATTGGCTCTTATCTAAAATCTTTCTTATTTTCTGAGAGATCTCTTCGACACTAAACGGTTTTCGAAGAAAACCATCGCACCCTCGTGCCAGCATCTCTTGCGCTCGGCTGTCGAATGTGTAGCCGCTGGAGAGAAGAACCTTGTTGCCGGGGTTTATCTCTTTCAATCGGTCATAGGTCTCCGCGCCGCCCATGCCGGGCATGATCATATCCAGAATGACCAAGTCAATATCAAAATTTTTATGCTTAACAATTTCTATGGCTTCTTTCCCGCTTCTGGCGACTAACACCCTGTAGCCTAAAATTTCCAGCAGCTTTTTGCCGACCTCGATGATCATTTCCTCATCATCAACGAGCAGGATTGTTCCCTCTCCTTTTATAAGTTCCACGGGTAGTGTTTTCTTTTTAAGAACTTCCTTATTCGAAGCGGGCAGGAAGATGTTGAATGTGGTGCCTTCTCCCTGCTTACTACGAACGTTGATGAAGCCCCCATGGTTTCTGATGATCCCGTAGACGGAGGCAAGGCCCAACCCATAGCCCGCCCCCATTTCCCGGGTGGTAAAAAAAGGGATGAATATTTTTTGCCGGGTTGCTTCATCCATGCCCGCGCCCGTGTCGATTACCGATATTTTAACGTATCGGCCCGGTGCGATGTTGTCGGATTTCACATACGCCGCATCAAGGGTGACATTCTCGGTCTGAATATAGAGATCACCCCCTTCAGGCATTGCCTGCCAGGCATTCACGAAGAGATTCATCAGCACTTGCTTCATCTGGCCGTGATCTATTTCCACAGCCCAAAGATCCTTTCCGTATTTTTCGTGAACCTGAATCTCCTTTTTGGCCTGCGCAAACATCAGACTCTCATGCGCTATGAATTCATTCAAGTAGGTGGGGCTGACCTCGTATTTCCCGCCCCTGGCAAACCCCAACAGGTTTTTTGTCAACCCCGCCGCATTTTTGATGTAATCCTCGATGCACTTCAGGTGTTCAAAGTCGGGGGAAGAGATGTCCTTATCCATCAGTATTAACGAAATACGTCCCTGAATTGCCATGAGAACGTTGTTGAAGTTGTGGGCGATACCGCCTGCCAGTGTGCCGATGGCTTCCATTTTCTGGGCTTGCAGAAGCAGTGTCTGCAGTTTTTCCTGCTCGACTTGAGCCTCTTTGCGCTCGGTAATGTCAAGCGCGGTGAAGGTGACCCCTTTTCCGGGGTCGTCAGCGTTTATCAGCGTGGAACTGAGCAGCACGTTGATTATGTGGCCATCCTTGCGTTTCCACCGCGTCTCCACCGTTCCCGTTGAATGATCCTGAATCTGCGCGTACTTTTCTCGCCCGACATGTTCATAGTCTTCGTCGCTGGTATAGAGCATTCTGGCGTTCCGGCCGATCAGCTCTGCTTCGGCGTAACCTGTCATTTCACACATGCGTTTATTGACCTGTTTAAGCACGCGGCCGATGACCACCCCGATACCGGTCGGGGCGGCTCGGAACACGCTCTGCAGATGCTTCTCACTCTCCCGAAGCGCCTCCTCGGCCCGTTTTCGTTCAGTAGTATTACGCCCAATAAAATAGAAGAAGGGGGTATCGCCAATCCGGATCATTCGAGCTGAAACCTCTACAGGAAAGAGGGTTCCATCTTTCCGCATATGCTTCGACTCAAAGACCAGCCGTTCTCCCGACAGCAATCGATGTGTCTTTTCCAAAAATGATTCCCCGGTATCTTCGGCATCAATGGTTGAAAAAGGTTTACCGATAAACTCCTCAAACGGGTAGCCATAGGTCGTGCAGGCGGCTTCGTTCACATCAACGATTAGGGGCCCGTCTTTATGGGTGTGGTCAACCACGAATATGCAATCGGATGCCTGGTTAAAGAGCGTTCTAAAATGCGCCTCGCTGTCGCGAAGTTTTCTTTTGACCCGCTCATTGTCTTTCTTCAGCCTCCTCTGTTGAAGCGCATTCTTTACGGACGTAAACAGCTCTTCGGGCTCAAAGGGTTTTTTTAAATAATCGTAAGCCCCCTTTCTGAGCGCTTCCACAGCTGTTGCTGTGGATGCATTGCCGGTCATCCCTCTGTGCCAATGAAAGGTGAGACACCGACCCTTGAATAATTAGTGTAGGGCGGGTAAGGAAATCACCTATGAAAACAATAGCCATGAAACAACCCAAAATTAGTCGTCATACAGTGCCAACCGAGGGTGACTCGGAAGAAAACCCAACAGCGACCGGTGATAATACACCGGTTGACAGTGGCCGCGCTCATCCTGACCCTGAAGTGCCGGAACAAAAGCCCAGACGAAATTTTACGGCCGGTTACAAGCTACGCATTCTTCAACAGGCCGAGGCATGTGTTGTGCCTGGTCAAATCGGCCAATTGTTGAGGCGCGAAGGCCTTTATTCCTCCAATTTGACCACCTGGAGAAAGCAGCGAGATCAGGGGCTTCTGCACGCCATGTCGCCCAAAAAACGGGGCCGTAAACATAAAGAAAATAACCCGTTGGCTCCGCGTGTTGCTCAGCTGGAAAAGGAAAACCAGCGTCTTGAGCAGAAACTTAAACGAGCCGAACTCATCATTGATGCGCAAAAAAAAATTTCAGAGATCTTGGGGATAGCTCAGAGTCTCGACGAGAACAAAGGGGGCGACTCATGAATGCGGCTATCGTCCTGAGTATGGGTAGTGATAAAAAATCCGCTTGCGAGGCATTGCAGATAGCCAGGGCCTCTTTTTACCGCTTTCACGCGAAGCCGGATATGCCTGCTGATGGCTCAAAACAGCGCCCCTCACCACCACTGGCGCTCAGCCCCGATGAAAGGCAATCCGTGCTCAATATTCTGCATGATGAGCGGTTCCAGGATGCAGCGCCTCATCAGATCTATGCGACCTTGCTTGATGAGGGTCAACATTACTGCTCCATTCGAACGATGTACAGATTACTCGAAGCAGAACACGGGGTTGTCAAAGAACGTCGACGCCAGGTTCAGCGCCCTTATTACAGCAAACCCGAACTTTTAGCCGATGCGCCCAACCAGGTGTGGTCATGGGATATCACCAAACTCAAGAGTACGGTGAAATGGACCTATTTTTACCTGTATGTGATTATCGACATCTTTAGCCGATATGTGGTCGGCTGGATGGTCGCTTATCGGGAGCAGGATAGTCTGGCCAAAAGGCTGATAGAGCAAACCTGCCAAAACCAGCAGATAAAAAAAGGACAACTGACAATTCACGCCGACCGGGGCTCAAGCATGAAATCAAAATCCGTGGCCCTCTTGCTATCGGACCTTGGCGTTATCAAAAGCCATAGCCGGCCGCATGTCAGCAACGACAACCCCTTTTCTGAATCGCAGTTCAAAACCCTCAAGTACTGTCCACAGTTCCCCGGGCAGTTTGGCTGCATTCAGGATGCAAGGGCTTTCTGTCAGCACTTTTTCTCCTGGTATAACAAAGAACATCATCACTCGGGGATTGGCCTGATAACGCCGGAGCAATTTCACTACGGCTTGGCTAACCGTATTGTTCAAGAGCGTGCAAAGGTGCTCAATACCGCCTTCGATAAAAATCCTAATCGGTTTAAAAACAAAATGCCAAGGCCACCGGCAATACCGGATGCCGTATGGATCAATAAACCCAAACTCATTGCTGGTGACGGTGCCGAGCATGGGTGGGGGGTGACCGTAACGGAATCACAAAAACATGGAGTGGAGGTCACCCCCTACCCGTGCGGTCAAAGCCCAACCGTTCTTTGCCCAAGCAAAGAGCTTGACCTTTGTTCACTAAATTATTGAAAACCGTGTCTCATTTTCATTGACACATTCCGATGATTATAACCGGAATATCCAGATGTTCCCGGCCTATCCTTTCCATTACCCGGAAACCGTCCATTTCCTCCATGGAAATATCAAGGAGGATAAGATCAACCGATTCCTCTCGCAGGTACTTCAACGCATCATGGCCGTTGCTGCGTGTTCTTACATCAAAGCCTTTGACGCTTAACAGGGCTTTTAGGCTGTCACACATGCGGCGCTCATCATCAACGATAAGAATCTTTTCGTTGCTGTAAGGCATTGTCGACCCCATTTATATCGCCTTTGTCTTCATTGCGCGCCTCAATTGCCGCATAGACACCTCGATTGTGGCTCTCGTTAAGGCCATTCTATTGTAACGCTGGTCGAGTTTGGTTTGTTTGCCAAAGCGCACAATCATTGCAGGGCTTGCAAGCTGAGCGCTGCCGTGATGGACTCCGACGCTGTCAGTGCCGCGGGCGGCTGAGTGCCCAAGCGCTCGGCCGAGAGTCCCTGTGCTGTGCCCATTTCGGCGATTATTGCCTTGGCCCTGGCATTTGCCAGCGCCAAAAATTGAGCGTCGGTCACCGGTTCAACCGTCAGCAATTGGGCAAAAAGAGCCTTGGCCAAAAAGCCGGCATCCGCCCCTTCTCCATTCTCAGGAGCCTTTTGCAACTCGGCCGTAAAGGATTTGAGCTTATCAGCCCCAAAACGTTCCGTGAACATTTTTTCCAGTGCCTTGCGGGTATCGGTGCTGCTGAAATCCACCGGGCCCGCATCCTCTTGCGGCGTCAGGGCTTGCTCGAGTCGGACCGCCAGGGTATTGCGCAGGCTTCGCCGCGCTATTGCGTTGCGATCTTTTTCCGGGTGAAACCGTCCCTGCACCACCAGCTTCAATTGCGGCCGTTTGCCAAGTGCTTCGGCCAGTTGAAGCAGCTTTTCTTTTTCCGGCGGCGGCACATCCGCACGGCCTGGCTCAAAAGTGATACTGTCGATGCTGTCATTCTCCCCGCCGGGGATTAATGCGGCGATGGCGCGAAATGGGCTGGTCACGATTTTCTTCAAAAGATTGAAAAGGGCCTTGCCGATCAGTGCGCCGAAACTGAATTGGGGGTTATTAAGGTCACCACTGACCGGAAGTCCCAGATCAATGACGCCGTTTGAATCCTTGAGCAGCGCCACGGCTAAATCAAGTGGGACATTGACGGCCGTCGGGCTCTCCACCTTCTCCCCGAGCTTCAGACGTTCCACAACGATCTTGTTGTCGCCTGAAAGTCGGCCATTATGAATTTCATAGGCCAAATTCACCGATAGCTTGCCGGAATCGATCTTGCGGCCGGCGAACTTACCTGTATAAGGGGTCAGCTTAGTCATTTCGATGTTACGGAAAGCAAGGCCGATGTTTGTAAAAAGCTTGGGGTTGACGGTGTTCACTTCACCATCGATCTGAGCGGTTCCGAATTGGTTCACACGGCCTTTGATCTTTATTTGCGAACGGGCGTCTTTGACCGAGGTGAGGCCGGCCAGACTGCCCTTGAGTTCGTGAATGTTCGCGGCGAACGGAATTGGCAGGTTGTAATCGGCAAAGGTGATCCGGCCGTCTTTGACCAACACGCGACGAACGCGATAGAAGAACGCCCCGTTGCCACGCCCGTCTTTTTTCGGTTTGACCGCCTTACTGACAACGGACCTGCCGGGCTGTTCGGCTTTGATTAGATTGGCCAGGTTGAAGCTCCCGTTTTTTTCGACGATAGCTTTTCCGATCAACCCCTGCACCCGAATGTCTCCGATATCGACCCCATTTGGCTGCAAAAGCAGTTTGAGTTGCTTGCTGTTCACCGATATCCAACCGAGCAGGGTTTCGTCGGCATTTGGTTCGGTAATCTTCAGATTTTCGACCTTGAATTCACCCTGGTAAACAGTTTGCGCTTTTGTGTCCTTGGCCGCGTAGCGTAAAGAGCCGGTAGTGGAAAAGGTTCCTGATTTAAGCACGATGGCCGCCACCGGCGCGATATAGGGTTGGGCCGTCGGCAATGCGATCCCAACCAATTCGACCTCTGCGGCCAGCGATTGTTTGGTGGGGTCGAACGTGCCGGCCGCCTTGATCCTGCCGCCTTCCCGAATGCCGACGGCCAGTTCAATCGGCATCGTGGAGCGGCCGTCCACTTGCGATGCGGAAGCTGAAAGGGTGTCTATATTGAGGATCGGATGATCAGCACCAACCATGCGATCCCAAAACGTCAGCTGCATTCCGGAAAGTAAGAGACGATCCACCAAAAATTGAAAGGCTGAAGCCTTACCAGAAGCCGGGCCTTCTTTTGGCGCGCCATCGCCCTGGTTTGCTGCCGTGGCATCGGCCAGTGTCTCAGGGACGGTATCGGACTGCTCAACGGCCTTTTCGGGCTTTTTGGCAAGGGTATTTTCTTGTGGCTGTGCTTGCGCAAAGAGGTCTGTCAGATTAAGGGTGCCGTCGATCCTCCTTTCGATTCGAGCCGAGCCGCCGTCGATGGCGATCAAGGCAGCGGTCAGGCGCTTTTGGACCAAATCAGCATTTCCCTTTTCCAGTGTGAATGAATTGATTCGAACGATCGGCTCCGCGGCCGCAACGTTCGCCCGAATGTTCGAAAGCTGTATCATCAAATCTTTCACCAGCGCTGATGGGTGCTCCCCGGTTTGTGCTTCTGCTGAAAAGCCGCCTTTGAGCTCACCGATCGCGGCCTGGAGTCCTGGGGCGCGTTGCGCGTCCTCGTAATGCGCCGAGAAGCCGTTGATTTCGAATCCGGGCAGATTAAACAGCCAGGTCGCTGCATTCCGGGTGTCTACCGGTTGCGTGGTGTTGTTTTTAGATCCCTGTTCGAAAGGCGGCGCAATGCGTTGCAGATTTAAAACGCCATGTTCGTCCATTGCCAGGTGCGCGCTTCCCCCCTGCACGGTTATGGTGCCCAGATCGATCTTGCGACCGGTCAGGTCAAGGCGCGCGCCTGTGATCCGCGCGTCGGGCAGCTCCAGAAACGGTGCTTGGGAATCCGGCAGCGCAAGGGCGATGCCGTTCAGCAGCACGGACAGATTGGATAGCACGATCTGCGCGGCCACGCCGCCGCCATCAATGGTGCAGTCTGTTGCTACCGTCAGCGTCCCTGCCGGCGGCGAAAGTCGCAGTTTGTCGCCGGCAAAATTCGCCAGTGTAGCGCTTTTGACGTTCTGCAGGCTGAGGTGGCCCTTGACGATCAGCGGGTTCAGGCCCACCCGACCAAGCCACTTCGCCGTTGCACCATTGTTGCCGGTGGCGGTGAGGGTCGTTTCCCCCCCCTTTTCTGGCAGAGTGGTCAGGTTGGCGATTCCGGCAGTCAAGGGGCTCAGCGTGATCGTGGCGGGTGTGTCCGGTCGTTGATCCGTGAACGTGAATTGACCATTTATAATACGGATACTTTCAAAAACCAAGCGAGGTGGTGGCGACCGTGTTT
Organism: Desulfobacterales bacterium; assembly: GCA_034003325.1. Taxonomy (NCBI): domain Bacteria; kingdom Pseudomonadati; phylum Thermodesulfobacteriota; class Desulfobacteria; order Desulfobacterales; species Desulfobacterales bacterium. The sequence goes on along the minus strand of JAVEYW010000018.1, from coordinate 40,047 downwards.
CATCTTTGGGCCGTTCGACCTCGGAAGAAGATCCCAAGTGAGCCAGATTCAAACCGCCTTTTTTTTGAATCACGGCATTCACCGCAGGCCCATCCAACTGAATCTCTCGGAAAACCCAGGCCCATCTGAACAGACTTTTCAGTTCGAAATCGACGAGCAGTCGCTCGAATGCAAGGATCGGCTGACCATCCGGTTCATCCATGCGGAACGCACCCATTTCCAGCTTGAAGATATACGGATTTAGCGCCACATTGCCGATAACGGCCTTCTTTTGAAGATTTTCATGAATGATCTTGGGCAGGTAATGCCGAATGAGATAGGGGGTTAAAAAGAACCCGGCCAGCGTGTAAATCAGAATAACCGAGGCAGAGACAATAAAGGTCTTGCTCTGAACGATTTTTTTAAATTTGTTCATAGCGTTTTGCTCCTATATTTTTTATCAAAGCATAATCCCCCTAATTTTCCAAGCATCAATCTTGATGAGCGCGCGCAAAAGGCCGATGAACTCGCACCCCGTCATTTTATAGAAGGCGGAAATCCAATATTTCCAGGGGAATCAGGATTCCCGCTGTCGCGGGAATGACGGTGGGAAGACTTCTAAGAAAGTGTCCCTTTATCCGTTATAATGTCTGAAATGGTTAAGATTATCATGATGGTCAGTATCCATGCACTTTGGAAAGAAAGATAGTGCTTCACCCGTGTATCAAAGCCAAAATTCCGGGTATCGGCGGCCTTTTGGTATATTGTTGATGACGAGCGCAATGGCCAGCATAATGCAAGCGCCTGCGGCGGTCGGTATCAGGACATACAGATAGCCGAGCTGGTGCATGGCATCGCCTCCGATCACGGCGATCAGTGCAGTGGCGCCTCCCGGCGGATGAAGTGTTTTCGTCAGGTGCATCAGGGCGATGGATACGGATACGGCCACGGACGCTGCCAACCAGGGCTGCCATCCCAAATACCGATATGCCGTCACCCCCACGATCGCCGAGAGAATATGGCCGCCGATAAGGTTCCTGGGTTGCGCCAATGGGCTGCGAACGGCGCCGTATATGAGAACCGCGGAGGCACCGAATGAGCCGATAACCATCATCAACCCGGTGTTATCCAACAGCTTAAAATGCAACAGGCTGACAGCGGCAATTCCCAAAAAACTGCCGAGCCATGACCAAAGAATCTCAATCGCGGCAACCCGTGGCGGACTTTGGGTGTGCCCCCGCCATTTTTCCAAATAATGCAATTGGTTTTCCTTTACCCGAGCCTGCAATAGGAATTAACAAGATCCGAACGTGTCACAATGCCGGCGAGCTTTCCGTCACCGCCGATAATCGGAAGGCGATTGATCTTTTTTTCCGAAAAAAGGGTCGATATTTTCGAAATCAAGGTATCCGCTTTAGCCGTGATGGCCGGCGCCGTCATGATGTCGCGGACAACCCGGTTTAACATCGGCGTTGCAACACATCCCTTATTTTTCAAGCAATGCGCGATGACTTGCATAAAAGAGCCTGTTTGTCCGGCCCCCATTTGGGCTAAAAAATCTTTTTCAGATACAACGCCCACGACTTTTCCCTCGTGATCCACCACCGGCGCGCCTGAAATTCCCTTTTCGGCCAGCAATGCGGCGGTTTCGATGAGATCCATTTCCAACCCGATGGAATGAACCGAGGTCGTCATCACATCGGCGGCGGTTAAAGAATTCAGGATTCGATTTTTTGCAAGGTTGTAAGCCGCCCGATACACTTCCTTAAAATCGGCGGGTGTAATGTCGATATACCCCTGCATCGCTTTCATGGCGTTGAGCACATCCTGCTCGGAAATATCCACTTGGCCGCAGTCGCTTTGGGTTGATTCTTTCTTCATGGGGGTTCTCTCCCGTATGCGCGCTGACCGCGCAACATTTTTTCAGAAAGCGGATAAAAAAATAATGGTAACTGCTCAGGTATTCAGGAGTCAGAAGTCAGAATGAAAGAACCCGCAAAGCTGAAGGATTCAGAAAGCGTGGAAACCTAGACAAGCTCCGGTTCCTCAATATCGCGCAAGGATCTCTTGAGGAATCACGCTACTATTTAATTCTGACTCCTGAATACTGAGTAGTTACCTCTTTTGTTGCATTCCATCACATCGATGAATGGCTTGTGACATTCGTCGATGGGTCTTTTTTATCACCGTATCTGGAAAAAATCCTTGACCCAAGTCAAGAACGTGGGTTGCGTTGATGATCCCTGCCCAGGTGAAAATTCACCCAGGACGAGGTTTTATTCAGTTCCCACATGCGCAGCGGCATCTCGTCCCGTAAAAAATCCGAAAGCCTTTTCGCGTGGTTCAGGCGGTCATAAGCCCTGACCCAGAGGCACGGTTTTTCTTTCAACCGGGTTCGCCAAACCCGGTGCGCAAGAGCGAATCCCGGCTGATCATGCCTTTAAAGCGACCGGCCTCGTCCACCACCGGCAAGCGTTTGAGCGACTTTTCGGTCATCAGGGTGATGGCCTCTTCGATCAACATTTCTTCGCGGACGGTGATCAGCCCGGTTGTCATGACCGCGTCGGCGCGGGTTTCGGTCAGACACTGTTGCAGATTGCCGTGACAGGCATTTGGTTTAAGGGCGTGTTTCGCCTTGGTCAGAAGATTCCAGATGCCCGCTTCATCCTGCTTGAAGTAGCGAAGTAAATCCCGATCCGAGATCAGGCCCAGCAGCTTGCCGTCGGCATCGACCACAGCCACCCGTTGAATGTCGTTCAAATCAATGACCCGAATCACCTCATCAATGGGGGTTTCCGGAAAAACGGTGTGCGTATCCCGTCTCAGGATATCCCCAACGCTTTTAAGCTTCGCCACCTCGATTTTTTGCGCCCGAAAGGAATTCCAGTCGGGTGCTTCCCGCATGACCGTCCGAAAAATATCCAGCCTGGAAAGCATGCCTGTAAGCCGCCCGGTTTCGTCCACCACCGGAAGGCGCTTAATGCCCTTGGCCAGCATCACATTCACGGCCTCGACCAGGGGCCGGTCTTCCGTGATGATGATTGCCGGCGTCGTCATCACCTCGGCTGCGCTTTGAGAAGCCAGCTTGCGAATGACCGTATCGGTCCGATGTTGGTCGGATGCCGCCAGAAGACCCAGCCGAAGCGGCAGGCCGCCCTTTGAAATGAGGTCTCCTTGCGTGATGACCCCGATAGGCCGGCTCTGGTCATTCACCACGGGAAGCCCCGTAAAGACCGACGAGAGCAGCAACCCCGCTGCATCACTTAAAGGGCTTTTGGCCGAAATGCGTCTGGGGGTTGTGGTCATGACATCACGGACCAGAAGCTGCCGCGGGAAAAATGAATTGCGCGTCCGATGGCTGATAACCATTAAATCATGAACCGCGATAATGCCGTCACCCACCATGCCGTTCAGGCCATCAATGACGCGCTCGGTTTCAGCAACCGGAATAACAATGTAAATACGAATCGGTAGGTTAAAGGAGAGAATTTCCAATCGCCCGGTCGTCACCTCTCCACTTTCGTAACAGCCGGCGATTCCCCGGGTGACGATACAGCGTGCCGCGATCTTCAGATTTTTAATGTACTGAACCACCGCATCGGCCACCGGCTTGTTGCGGTAGCGCGCTTCCTCGCTGGTGAAAATTTCAATTGCCTGATAAGTTAGCATTGCGCCTCCTATTTAAGCCCGCCCAGCCACATGCCGCAAAAGGTGAGTGTCAGCCCGCCGATGTTGTTGATGAGAATATTGCCCAAGGGCAGAAGCGCCATGCCGGCACGGCCGGCGTTGATGGTTTCAAGGGAGAACGAGGAGAAGGTCGTTAACGCGCCCAGATACCCGGTAATTAGAAGCAGGCGCATATCCGGTGACAGAAAACGGACCCGATCCGAGAGAGCGAATAGCAGCCCGATTAAAAAACACCCCGCGAGATTAACCAACAGCGTTCCCCATGGAAAGCCGCTTCCCCATAATTTCACCGTCAACAGGCTCACGCCGTAGCGGCTCGCCGCGCCAAAGCTGCCACCCAGCATGACCAGTCCCCATTTTTTCAGCGCCGGTAGAAACAGACGACTGCCCTCCAAAAGCGTACCGACAGCATCGGACAAAAAACCTTTGAACTGAATCAGTGCGTGAACGAACCCTTCCATTATCGATGACCCTCTCCTCGCGGCTTCCTAATGATTCATCGGTGCACCAGCGGTCATGCCGAAACTTTTCTGAGCTTAAAATTACGGGCATTGCGCTGTTTTGTCCCTTAATGAACCACAATAATCGGACAGTTCGCGTAACTCAAGACCCTTTTGGTTCAATAACAATCCATTTCAATCCGTTCCGTCCAGGGGATGGGTTTCAGCATATATGGCCGCAAACGGCTCAAGGGCTTCCCGCACCGCTTGGGTGAATTCGGCAAATAGTTTGGTCTGGTGTTTTCTTCCCTCAGGTGTTAGATCCCGGAACATAAGGGAACGCAGGCCGCGGCTGATTTCCATTTGAACACCCATGCCGCGACCGCACAAGTTGCAGATGTTGGCATGATCCGCTCCGCCAAAGGGCGGCCCCGAGCACTCGGTGATTTGAAACCCTGCATCGCGGAGTTTGTCCCGAATCCGATTCTTTAGTTCGACATCCAGCCCCCCCAGATGGACCACCGGTTCCTTTCGGGCGCTGCCGTGAATGGAGACGATGATATCCGATTGGCAGACGATCTCCATGGCGGAGGGTTCGTCGAAACACGTACTGGTGATATGCAGGGCGAGATTCCCCCCGCTCTTGATTCCCTCGAAAGAGTAGAAAGAGTGCCCTGCTCCTGCAATAGCGTCTGCGATGCGGGTCGTTCCGGGCTCGATTTCGCCGCCGTGAATGCTCAAAATGGCGATGCCGGAGCTTCCGATACGCCGCTCAATGTGGTAGTCGGTGTCCCGGCGCTCGCTTTGTTTGAGCTTTTTAAAGCTGGTATAGGGATCCATCTACTTTCCGCCACGGTATGGATGCGGGACAGGTGTGACTTGCATTTTCACATCCCCAACGGTTCTGAAATCAAACCTCATTCGATGCCGTCCCAATTGTTTCACCCATTTGATTTGTCCGTATTCAATCTATCCTTCGATGGACATTTGATTCGCTTGTCTCAGAAAAAGTGGAATTGCAGGCTGGCAACATCATTTAAATGTTTTCAGATCGATGCAGCAATTTTACTGTGGTTTGGAGTTTGTCTCCCTTAGCATCGGCACAAATCTGACGGAAACCACGTTTCGGGCCTCAACCTTGCCCTTAGTTTTGCTTAGTAGCTTGAGTTCCTGCCAATGCGTCCCAACGGGGATCACCAGCTTTCCGCCTTCGGCCAGTTGTTCAACCAACGCAGGGGGAACTTTCTCGGGCGCACAAGTGACAATTACGGCATCATAAGGCGCATATTCGGGCCATCCGATGAATCCGTCCCCATGTTTAACTTGCACGTTTGTATAGCCCAATTGTGTTAGCAATTTTCGTGAGCGGTTCGCCAGGGGTTCCGACAGCTCGATCGTATAAACCTTTCTCGCCGTTTCCGACAGAATTGCCGCCTGATACCCTGAGCCTGTTCCGATTTCCAGCACCTTCTCGTTGCCTTTCAATTCCAGTAATTCGGTCATAAGCGCAACGATATAGGGTTGGGAGATGGTCTGCCCTTCGCCAATCGGCAAAGGATGGTCCGCATAAGAAAGATGCCTGTGAACAAGCGGAACAAACAGGTGCCTGTCCACCTTGCGCATTGCCATGATAACCCGCGTGTCCTTGATGCCCCTGGCGATTAATTGCTGCTGGATCATCTCTTCTTTTTTAATGGCAAAGTTTTCCGCGGAATGGCTTTCCGCGCAAAAAAACAAGGCGGCGAAGAACAAAGCTATTTTAACCGTCATAACCTGATTCCTCCATCCCCAAGCAGTGTGACAGGGCTGTCCGGGTCTACCCCTGAGGCCGGATATCACGAATCACCACGGCACAGCCGCCTTCCTTTACAAACAGTTCCGCAGTGGCCTTGCCGGTAGCGAGGCCTGAACCGGTTTTGACTGCCCCCTCGATTCGTCAAACGAAAAGTCATCTTCGTATGTAAAAGTCACCTCTGTGTGACATGTCGCTTTCCTTTGCTTCTACGCAGAACTGCGTGTGTTAGCGGATAAAAACCCGTTTTCCAGCAATTTTTTAATGACATTGAGGCAAGACGGAATAATTTTCTCGGCGTCTACTCGCAGGTGGCCGGATAACTCCGTTACAAGATCGATTAAGGGGCGGCTGCCGTCGCAGCCGGCCAGAATGTCGCCCACGAGCCGGTCCACATTGCCGGTGATTCGAAGGCCTTTGGTTTGTGTCAAAAGCGCCTGCTTGACGGACCACCGGCTGTTTTCCGAATGCAGGACGTGTTCCAGTTGATGATCGGGTGTCAGTAGAAAGCTTTTTTGCAAAAGCTCTCGATCGTCGGACAAGGCGGTGAGCGCGTCTTGCGCGGCAAAGACCCTTAGAATCTGATCGGAGCACGAGCCATTGGCGGATTCGGAAGGGGATTGATCCGCATGAAACCAGTTCGGGCCGGAAGATCTTTTCCGAAGGATGACCGCGCCCAGGCTGATTTTTCCAATTTTCTCCCGGTCGAAGTAGGCGAGCCATTTTTCCAGTTGGGTTTGATACCGGACCGGGTCTTTGGCATAATCCCGGTGAAGCCAGCCCGCCGCGTAGGTCAGCGGATCCTCTGATCTGGAATGAATCAGCCAGGCATCGCATCTGCTCTCTGCAAGCCATTGGCGGGGTCTTTCGGGCCAGTCCTCATCGGTGTGGTGCTGCCAGTTGAAAAGGATCGTGCCAAAGGCCCCCTCGTTCATTTGCTGTGCAGCCCCCCGAAGCGCCGCTTCGCAGAAAGCGTCTCCGGCCATGGCGTTGTCGCGATATTCGAACTCATGCTCGGGTGAAATGACGAACGGCGGATTGCTGACGACAAGGTCAAATTGTTCATTTGCCACGGGCTCGTACAGACTGCCGAGACGAAAGGTTATGTTGGAAATGCCGTTGAGCCTTGCGTTGAGGGCGGCAAAGTTCAGCGCGCGCGGGTTCGTATCGGTTGCCGTGACCCGTTCGCAATGTTTGGCTGCCAGCAGCGCCTGATACCCGCCGCCCGTTCCGATATCCAGTGCGGATGCAACGGGGGTGCGAACCGTCATTTCCGCCACGGCAAGGGAGGCGGGCCCTATGCCCAACACATAGTCCGAAGGGCAGGGCTTTCCGGTATATTCCGGCCAAAAATCACGCAATAAATAGAGATCGTTATATGCAAGCAGGGCTGCTTCGGAACGAATGCCGCCGGCATCGGCCTTAAGCAGGCCGACGTTAAAAAGTTCCGAAAGCGGGAGCGGATGCAAGGCATTGCGGACGGCGCTTTCCGGCAGCGGTTGGGCCAAAATAAATAAGCGGACCAGCGTGTGAAAAGGGGTGCTCTCCGCTGTGCGAAACAATGCGACCGTTAGATCCGTCTGCCTGGTGAAGTCGGAGCTCCCGATGGCTTGCGCCACGGTCGCCTCGCAGAAGCCTTTATCGATCAAAATCCGGTGAAGATCTTGAATTTTTTCGAACCCATCCATCCGAAAGGGCGCTTTTAGATAATCGGGAAGAGGGGGCATCGTCATGCCTCCTGCCAGGGGCCGGCCAGTTGCGTGGCGGGCTGTGCGATGGACTGAAAACGGACGAGTCGGGCCATATCCTGATCTTTAAACGAGACGAGCGGCATCAGGCCCGTGTCGAGAATTTTCAGGGCCGTCCGCTCCGTCAAAAGGACTTCAGCGCACGGCTGCGTGATGGTTTCTCCTGCTTTTGTGGTGATGTGAAGGGCAAGCCGCTCTACATCCTGGAACGTGCCGGGCCGCAATTGCCATTTATCGCGGCTGAAGGCATTTGCCAGCAAAAAAGCACATACAACGGCCGGGTTGCCCCATAAATACTCATCATGGCAAGGCTTTTCAGGCATTTCCTCAAAATCAAACCGCTCCGTCGGGTCTGTGTTCGCGCCGTAGGGAAGCCGCAGGAGAAAGCGGGGAAGCGCCAGCCCCAGCCAGCAGGCCTCCGGTAAGCGTCTGAGCCTGCTCCAGGCGGCATCGGCTTCCGGCGGCAATCCGGGCCAGGCCGACGGGTCCGGAAGCTGGAACAGGGAAGGGCACCCAAGCAGCCGCACATCGGCGCCCGAGAGAAATGGGGCGCCGGAATGGTGCGCGATTTTGGCCATACGGCCCAAGGTCTCCAGATCCGAAGCATTCGGTCCGAAGCTGTACATTCCCAAGAGAAGGGACCAAGGATAAGCACCCGGCGTCAACACCGATTTTTCAACCAATAGCTTGTAGATGCCGGTGTTGCGAAGATTTTCGGCCGACCGCACGTCGGCTGCAATTTCTTCCTTGCTGACGTCGATGAGACATATGCGAAGGGTTTCGTCCGTTTCGACCCGGGAAACCAGAAAGGCCAGCGTCCGCCAGATGGCCTCCAGTTGCTGAAACGCCGGATAGTGAAGCAGTGCGCGCATCATGTCGCCGGCGGCCGTATCCAGCTTGGCTTTTAAGTCCGTGCGTAGCACGGTGGTGTCCGGCTGGGTATGGGGCGCAACCAGTTTTTGAAGAAACCGGTCCCATTGGGTTTCAAGCCGTGGCGCGGTTTTTCTTTCCTCCGGGGCGTGACCGGTGGCATCGAGTACCTGATCCAGAAAATCCGACGTGGAGGACACTTTGGGCGGGGGGGGCGGCTCGGGTTGAACGGACTTGTTTTTGGCAGCTAATTTGCCGAGCGATTCAGCGAAGGCCTTGGGATCATCCGCTTTTTTCCGGGCCGCCTGCAGGGCCTGGAACAACGCGAGCTTTGAATAAATTCGATCCGGGTGAAAGTCGTCCAGTTCCGTAAAGGAGAGCATTTCCGGCGCATCGGCGGAATCGGCAGCCGGAAGAAAAATTTGAACCTTCAGCCGGGCGAGCATCGCATCAATATTGTCCCGGTCGACTGGCAGCACCTTACGCTCTGCCAGGGACGCGCCGATTTCCATCAGGCCGCGTTGCGTTCGGCCGGAAAAATCCCCCAGCACGGCAATTTGAAACGGTGTTTCGGGCGTTCGTTGTCCCCGGTTCTCGTTCATTCCGGAAACGAGCCTGAAGTCGAGTTCTCCGAACGATATGGTCTCCGTCATGGGAAATCCTCCTAACCCGGCAAAGCCGGATGCTGGAATGCTGGGATGCTGGGATGCTGGGATGCATAAAAGCCATCTTTCACCTTCGGCGAATATACACGCAACAGCGTGCATGTTTCTGATAAAAGGTCCAATCTGGTATTGATGAATGCGAAAATAGCCATCAGCAATGAGCTATCAGCTATCAGCTATGAGCTATCAGCTATCAGCTATGAGCTATCAGCTATGAGCTATCAGCTATGAGCTATGAGATATCACCTATACAATCTCAAACACAAACCCGTCTTCTTTTATCTTGACCGAGACCTTGCTGAGCTGCTCTCCGGCCGCCATTCTGGAAAGAATCTCTTTGGACAGATCCGGCAGCAGGGTGTTGGTCAGAATATGATCGGCGTTTCTGGCGCCGCTGTCCACCTCCGTGCACCGGCGCGCAATGGATTCGATCAGATCCGGCTCGTAGACGAATTCAATGTTGCGATTGTTCCGCATTCGCTTGGCGATCCGGTTGAGCTTGAGCTGAACGATTCTGCGCATAATCTTGTCCGTAATGGGGTAATAGGGCACGACTTTCAATCGGCCTAAAAATGCCGGTTTAAAATGCTTCTGCAGCTCGGGACGCAAGGTTTCGGCCAATGCCTGCGGACCGGGTGCGGTTTCCTCGTCCGCGCAAAGCTTCATGATGGTGTCCGTACCGAGATTGGAGGTCAGGATAATGACCGTGTTTTTAAAATCAATCAGACGGCCCTCACCATCTTCCAGGGTGCCTTTGTCAAAGACCTGGTAAAAAAGCTCCATGACATCCGGATGGGCTTTTTCCACCTCGTCCAGAAGCACGACACTGTAGGGGCGCTTTCGGACCGCTTCGGTCAAAACGCCCCCTTCGCCGTATCCCACGTAGCCGGGAGGAGAGCCTTTTAACCCCGAGACCGTGTGGGATTCCTGATATTCACTCATGTTGATGGTGATGACATTTTGCTCTCCGCCGTAGAGAAGTTCCGAAAGGGCCAGTGCGGTTTCGGTCTTTCCGACCCCGCTCGGGCCGACGAACATAAAGACCGCTGTGGGCTTGGATGGATCTTCGATGCCCGCGTGCGCGATTTGAATCATCTGTCCCACGGCCGATAGTGCATGATCCTGCCCGATAATCCGCTCACCGAGCAGGGTGTTCATATTCAGCACGGTGGTGATTTCATCGGCCAGCATGCGGCCGGTGGGAATGCCGGTCCACCCGGAAATAACTTCTGAAATAATGTCGGAATCGACCGCGATCTGAACCAGGGGCGAATCCCCCTGTACTTCCTTCAGCTCGGTTTCGAGTGATTTCAATGCGGTTTGTTTTTCGATGAGGCCCTTTTCATCGGCGGGGTCCGTCTCGTGGCATTGTTGAATATCAAGCCGCAGATTGCGAATCTTTGTGGCCACATTCATCTCTTTTTGCCATTTTTCGGTCATGGCATCGATGTTGGCCTGAGTTTCCGTTTTTTCTTTTGTCAGCTCTTCAAGGCGTGCGTCGTGATCCTTGCCGACGAGGGATTCGCGTGTAAGCAGTTTGGCTTCCCGTTCGATTTGTCCGATCAGGCGGGTGGCTGCTTCGAGTGCGGGCGGCTGAGTAGTCAGGCCGATGGCTACCCGCGCGCAGGCCGTATCCAGAACGCTCACGGCCTTATCCGGCAACTGGCGGCCCACGAGATACCGGTGGGACAATCGGACCGCATCGAGCAGCGCCGCATCGGTGATCATGACCTTATGATGCTTCTCCAGAAAAGGGCCGATGGCGCGCATCATGACCATGGCTTTTTCCTCGTCCGGCTCTTCCACTTTGACGACCTGAAACCTTCGGGCGAGAGCTGCGTCCTTTTCAAAATATTTCTTGTATTCCGCCCAGGTCGTGGCCGCGATGGTGCGCAGCTCGCCGCGGGCAAGTGCGGGTTTTAACAAGTTGGCTGCGTCTCCCGCGCCCGCGGCGCCGCCCGCGCCGATCAGGGTATGGGCTTCATCAATGAACAGAATGATGGGGACAGGGGATGCCTTTACTTCATCAATGACCGATTTGAGCCTGTTTTCAAATTCTCCCTTGATGCCGGCGCCGGCTTGCAACAGGCCCAGGTCCAGGGTGTGAAGGGTGACATTCTGAAGAATCGGCGGCACATCGCCTTCCACAATCCGTAAGGCAAAGCCTTCCACCACGGCGGTTTTGCCCACGCCTGCCTCGCCCGTGAGAATCGGGTTGTTCTGGCGCCGCCGGATCAGAATGTCCACCATTTGCCGAATTTCAAAATCCCGGCCCAGAACCGGATCGATTTCGCCTTTTTTGGCCCGGTCGGTGAGGTTGATCGTGTACTGGTCCAGGGCTTTGGTGCCGGCGGGGCCGCCGGGACGCGCTGGCGCGCCGGCCGGAGCACCCGTTGAGGCCGCCTCTTTATCCTCGACCGAGCCGGATATGATGTCCATGAACTGTTGACTCAAGGCCTCAACGGACACTTTTTTGAGGATGTCCGAGCTGGTGGTGATTACCCGCCGCATCTCTTCATCGCTCAACAGGGCGAGCAGAATATGACCGGAACGCACGGCTGCGGCCTGATAGTCGACCGACGCGGCCAGCCAGGCCGCCTGAACCAGTTTGGGAATTTGCGGCGAAAGCGCAGGCGTTCGGGCATTTCCGGTTTTAAAGCTTTCCATGGCGCGGCTGAGATCAGCGGTGAGCCGGGTGTCATTGATCTCGAAATGCCGAAGAATTTTCTGAAGATCGGTATCCGGAAGTTCCATCAGCTTCATCAGGAAATGCTCGATGTCCACCTCATAGTGCGTTTGGGAGAGGCATAAGCCCGCTGCCGATTCAAGCGCGCTTCGGCAGGTACGATTGAGTTTTCCGATAAGGGACTTGAGGTTTGAACTCGGCATGATAACACTCCTTTTGTGCGTTGGCGGTTAATTCCTGAAAGCTGTTGGCCCGTTGCCGCCTCACCGGTTAAACGGACTTTCTGCTTCGAATGTCTTTCTCCTGAAACGTCAGGTTCGGATTCCGGCTGAACGTTGCTCCGGGCGCTGAAAGCCAGGTCGTCCATCCCAGTTTGGGGCCGGCGGGGGACGAATCCCCCAGAATGCACGGCGGCACTTCTTCCCGTTTCAAATAGATTCTGATTTCAAATTCAAATTCCGCGCCTACCATGTAACGAACCAGCGCGAAAATAGGTCGAATCATGTCTCCGGACGGAATAAATCTTAGAAATTCAACCAAGGTCATGGGCCCTAAATTGACCCGGAATTTTGTCTGGCTTTCCCATACATGGCTGCCGCAGACGGCATCTTCTCCGAGACGGGCGTTGGCGGCGCCGAGCCGGGTCCGGTCTTCGGGCTCAAGCGGCAAGAGCCGATCGATGAATTGATCGAGAAATACGCGGGTTCCTGCCAGATAGGCCACGGTGGCTTCAATGGAAACGGCGGCGGCCATCGGTCTGGCCAGCAACCCGCTGTAAAAAACGATCGATTCTTCCGGAAGACCGATCATGCGGGTCAGTCCGGGGGTTCCCAGCCCGGCAAGGCTCAGTAAATACCGCGACAGCCGATCATTGGCGCCGGGGACATAATTTTCAGGAAAGCGGTGTTTCTTCCATGCCAGGTAGAAAAGGGAAATCAGCCGGTGATGAAAGAGATCGAAAAAAGACGTCAGTGTAAAATCTTTCTCCAGATTTCTCCTTTGAGCCAGCTCATTATACCAATAGGGAAGCACGCCCGAAGGCCCGATGAGGCCCATGAAAGCAATTTGCATGCTGGTGGGTGCATTTTCCCCCGGAGTTTCTTTCAACCCCGCAATATCACTGGCCGGAAAAAGAATGCCGGGCTTAACTGAAAAGCGTACGGCCTCCCTGTCCGGTTCCGGCGTTTGACCCAGCGGCCTTTTTCCCGGCGCCAGGGTTTCCAGAAGATGGACCGCCTTGTAAAAGGAGAAATTGAAGAATTCTTCAAAAAGGCGTTCTTTTATAGTAATATTCGATGACCGCTTCGGGGCGCCCACTGCTTTATCGTCTCACTTCTCTGTATGGCCTTGGCCGTCAATTGTGAAAATGAGTTAACGCTCACATACTGAGCCAGAAACCGTTCCAGTACGCAGGCGAACAGGTAAAGACCCGTCCCCACATATTTATCTTCGTCAAAGGTGATGGTGACACCCATACCACGGCAAAACGAATGGCCGATACGCCGGGTGATGTGTTGTGAATCGACCGATACGAGGCCGTTGATTTGCTGCCGGGTGGTCGGCGAGTCGTCGAAGTCATATAACCTGAGAATTTCCCGCAACGCCCCTTCCCCCTCGCTTACGAGAGAAAGATAGTTCAATGACAGATGAGAGATCATGCGCCATTGCAGCGCGCCTCCCCTGGGCGGCCGGTGAACGGGGGTCGGTTTGACAAGACAATGTATGCGTGCGACCGGCGCGGCGGTTTCCAGATCAAAATCACCATTGCGGTCGCCGAAAGGCAGCCGAGCCGGCAAATCCCGATTCAGGCAGGTGGTGTGAACGTTGAGAATTTCAACGCCCGGGTCGGTCGGCTTGAAGTCAAGATCCGCGAAGGATAGAAAAACTTCCGTTCCCTGGTCTTCTTTTCGGCCCGAGCTGCGGCGCTGAAGATGCCAGAAGGCGCGGCGTTCTTGCAACGTCCCTTCTCCCAAATGATGGCGTATCGAATAAAACGGTTTGTATTCTATTGGTTTGCCCGGTTGATCCGGAGCGCTGGCGGTCACCCGGTCCACGGAGAATATTTCCATGGCTTCCTGCCGCCGGACGTCCGGAACCACGCGGTATTCGGTCTTTTGCTGCTCATAGCGGATGGGTTCGGCGATGCGGGTAAAGAGGTTGACGACGGGTGCCGTATTTAAGTGAAACGTGTCTTTATTGATCACGATATTGGATTTAACGTTCCGGTTCAGATAAATTCTGATCGTCATTTCGTCGGAGATATTTTCGTTGCGAAGTTTTTCCAGGCCCGTCAGATCAAAATAAAGAAATTTTTCCGGAAAGAAAAAGTATTCCAACAGCAGAAGATAGCCTGGAAAAGAGCGGCGTGGCAGCGGCAGGGATTCTTCATCCAGATTAAATCCCACCGGTTTAATGGCGGACACGGGAAGGTCGATTTCGAGGGGTTTACCCTGTGCCGTGGTGGTTTCGCATTCCACATGACACGTATGATTAAAAATAAGCTCATACAGGTTAAAAATATGCTGGGACGGCCCATTGAGATAAAACCGAAGGGATTGCCACGACAGCTGGTTAAAACTGACTTTGTTATACGTGTTAAGCCGAATACCGATCGCCTTTTGGGCGCCTTTTTTGAGTTGCTTGGGATCTTCCATGCCGGCATCGGACACGGCTATGGGCCAGAGCGTAACCGGCTGGCTGGTTCGGAACTGACAAGGGACGCCGCCCACCGGTTTGGAATAAAGCTTCGTGCCTTTTTCGATTGAATACCCCGATGGGGGAATGTTTTGCAGAATCGGATCGAACCTCACAATCGACATAGAAGGTATGGGATTGATATAATGCGGAAAAACGATGCTCAGCAACGATTCGGTGATCTCGGGAAAATCGTCATCGATTTTTTTATGAATGCGGCCGCTTAAAAAGGCAAAGGCCTCGATTAGCCGCTCGGTGTGCGGATCTTCGCATTTATCCGGCTCCAGCAGCAATCGTCCCGCGATTTTGGGATACTTTTGGGCAAACTCCGCCCCCATCTCACGGATGAACGTCAATTCCCGCTCATAATAAGTTAACAATTTATCTTCCATGTCATATCATTTTGCGCTGCGCTTCACTCGTTATGATTTAAGAATTGGGCCGGTATGCTTCGAACAACTTATTTTGAGATAATGCACTCGCTCCGGTTCATATCAAAAAACGTGTCAAAGGATATCGGCTCACTGATCGGTTCGACCACCAGCATGGCGGTGATTCGAAACCGAAGCTGGCGATGGCTCTGACCCGCGGTTTCAAGATGGACCCGAACATTTTTCAGGCGCGGCTCAAACCTGGCGATGGTCTTTTCGATATCCCGCCTTAATTGCTGCTGAACCGCGATGCTTTTCGGATTTGAGGCCGTAAAGTCGGCAACGCCGTAAGCATACAGCGAATTAATCACTTCCGGATAGCCTGTTGCCGGTTGCAGGATTCGACGCCGGGAATTGAGGAGCTGCTCAAGATCCTGCATAACCGACGCTCTGATTTGCGCCACACTTAGCACCCGGTCCTGAACAGACTCGCCCGAAACGCCGGGCGTCTCGTCCACGAGCCTGTCCAGAATGGAGGTGCGAAGGTTATGACGGTCGTTTTCCCACCGGGCCAATTAGGATCAGCCTCCCTTGTTGGTTTTCAGATCCCAGTAGGCTTTCACGTCGCCCATGGGTTTTCCCGCCTTATCGGTCCCCGTATAGGTCCATTCTATCTTGCTGTAAGCAAAGGAAACTTCTTCAAGCGGGAGCGGTTCACTGCCTTGAGAGGAGCCTCCTGGGCGTACGCTGCTGACGATCACATCCGACATGAGATATTCCATGTACTTTACCTTGTCACCGCCCGCCCGGCACAACTCCACCTTGATATCTTTAATGTGGCGACCGTCGGAGCAAAACAGGGCCAGTTTCGGCGACGCCTTGTCAAGGGTTTTTACGACGGAAAAAGGCTCATGATCGCACCGCTCGGCGCTTCTGCCGCCGCCGCTGCTGATGGAGCCGGACGCGGGTTGTGAGACCCCGTGGCTATACGAGAGCAGCTCGATCCAGTCTTTGTGCTTATCGTCGGTGCTCTCACCGGGAATGCCATCTATTTTGAGAAAACAGTCAAATGCCATGGGTGAAATCCTCCTTTTATTTGCGGGTTATATGATTGGTGCATGCGATTACCCTTTTGCGGGCGGCGGCAATTCGGCCACCAGTCGTAAGGATACGGTTAATTCATCCAACTGATAATGCGGTCTTAGAAAAGATACGGCCCGGTATGCGCCCGGCTTACCGGGAATTTCCGACACATCGATTCTGGCTTCCCGCAGCGGGTGGCTAGCCTTGGCATCCTGGCCCGCATTATCATCCAGGAGAACATAATTGGCGATCCATCGGTTCAGAAAATCCTCCGCGTTTTGACGGCTCATGAAGCTGCCGATTTTATCGCGCATCATGGCCTTCAGGTAATGGGCAAATCTGGAAACAGCCAGAATGTACTGAAGCTGCGAGGAAAGCCGTGCATTGGCGTTGGCAAAATCCGTGTCGTACTTTCGGGGTTTATTGGCAGTCTGCGTGCTGAAAAACGCCGCGTAATCGGTTCCCTTGCAATGAACCAGGGGAATAAACCCGTTATCGGCAAGCTCTTTTTCACGCCGGTCCGTAATCGCGATTTCAGTGGGACACTTAAGGGCGACATCCCCCTCATCGGTTCTGAAGGTATGCACCGGCAGCCCTTCGACCAGCCCGCCGCCTTCAACGCCGCGAATGGCCGCACACCAGTGATATTTGGCAAAAGCGCTCGTTAATCGCGTACCGAGCGCGTAGGCGGCGTTTCCCCACAAGTACTTGCTATGGTCGGTGCCGTCCACGGCTTCCTCATAATTGAATTTTTCAACGGGTACGTTTGCCTGACCGTAGGGCAGCCGCATCAGAATATGCGGCATCGCAAGCCCCACGTATTTGGCGTCATCCGAATCCCGGAAGGATTTCCATTTGGCGTATTCCGTGCTTTGAAATATTTTGGTTAAATCCCTGGGACCGCCGAGCTCCGTAAAGCTGTCAAAATTGAACATCTTGGGCGAGGCCGCGGAAATGAAGGGTGCGTGGGCTGCAGCCGCCACATGGGAAATCTCCTCGAGCAGCGTCAGGTCCTGGGGATGATTTTGAAATTCATAGTCTCCGATCAGCGCGCCGTAAGCGGCGCCGCCGAACATGCCGAATTCCTCTTCGTAGATTTTCTTGAAAAGCGCAGACTGGTCAAATTCGCTTGCTTTTTCCATGTCCTTGAGCAGGTCTTTTTTCGATACGTTCATCACCCGAATTTTCAGTGACGCGCCGGTTTCACTTTGCTGGACCAGATAGTTCAGTCCGCGCCAGGACCCCTCGAGTTTCTGGAAATCGGGATGATGCATGACTTCATTGAGCTGCTTTGAAAGCAGGTGATCGATCTGGGCGATTCTGGCATTGATCATGGCGACGGTGTCCTTTGAAACCGTCATGGTGCCCTCCATAATCTGAGCCGCGAATTCTCCCAGAAGATTTTTTGCCCATTGCCGTTTGCCTTCATCCCGGACCATGCGGCCGTCATCGATGATTTTATCCAGCAGGCTTTTTTCTTCTTCAACCACGGTAGCCCCTGCGGCTCCCGATTGGGCTTGCGTTTCTTTATCCGTCATGGGTCCCCCCCTTTATTCGTCGGTTTTACCGTCTTTGGTTTTATCCACGCCGGCTGCTTTACCGAGCGCCGCAATGCCGTCGGTGCTGCTGATAGCTTCCTGAAGAAGCGCTTCGAGCTTGTCGTTTCCGTCAAGCTTGGTGACCAGATCCGAAAGCCGGCTTCGGGCTTCCACCAGTTTTCGCAACGGCTCGATTTGTTCGGCCACCCGCTCGGGATGAAAATCCTCCAACGATCTGAAATTCAGTTCAACACCCATCTGTGTGTTGTCGTCGGTGATTTTATTGTCAACCTGAAAGGTAAGGCGCGGTTTCATACCCGACAGAACATTGTCAAAATTATCCCGGTCGATTTCAACGAATTTTCGATCCATCAATTTGGGCAGCGGTTCTTCCGGTTTGCCGGAATAATCACCGATAACACCGACAACAAAGGGAATTTCCTTCATCTCGATGGCGTCCCCGATTTCCACATCATAGGTGATGTGAACCCTGGGAGATCGCACCCTGTCAAGTTTGTGCTGCGTACTTTCTCTAGCCATGGTATGTTCCTCCTTTTAGCCGGTTTGTTTGAAATCCTATTAAGAATTCTTTCGAAGGATAAACGCTGACGTTATGCTTTCGCCGATTTACACGTTATAACTCATGGCCTTGGTCACATCGGTTCGGCAAAGCCTTTCCAGAAGTTCCCCGGCTCTCTGGACATTATCCGAGGCATCCTCCGCCTTTGTTAAACATTGATAAAGGGTGTCGATCACTTCGCCGATCCAGACGGGCGACTCCCATTTTTCCAGATTCAGCGCTTCTATCAAGGTGTAAAGTTCTTCTGCGATCGGGCGAGCCAGGTCCAGTCGGTTTGCGCGAAGGCAGAGTTTGGCGATGATGAGCCGGTATCTGTTTTTTTCCCGAATCGAAGGGGCGCTGCAAGCCGCGCTCATCAATTGCGTGAGGGCGGTTTTGATGCCGGCGTTTGTCAGAATTTGAAGCGCCTCATTCCACAAGACTTCCGCCGGCAGGTCGGATATCGGATTCAGATGAGAAATGGAAGCGATGTTATCGGTGCTGATCGGCAATGGATCGGTATTTCTCCGTTCCGTTACTGCTATATCGGCGGCGGCAGGAGGTTCCGGGGTTGGTTCTTCCACTGTTGACAGTGTTTCGGCCGACTCGGGTGGCCGGTCGGGCACCGGTTCATAGGGTACCTTTTCTTTATGGAGTTTGGCGACCAACTCATAACAATCGTCCAGGGCGGATCTGAATTCAGCCAATCGGGGCGCTTCGTTTCCGAAGGTTTCATCCAGCAACCGGTCAAAGGTTTTAAATGCGTTACGGCTCTTATCAATGGACGTCAGAAGGCTGATGTAAAAGGCCGCCGAAGATCGTGCGACAGCGCCGTCAAAATCTTCGATGGTGATTTTTCCCTCGGCAATTTTCTGATCCCTAGCCTGTTTGCGGGATTCATCGATATCGCCCCACTGGTTTCGCAGGCTTTCCTCGGATCCCACCTGGCGGGATTCCTGCCATTTGAGCCAGGAATAACCGGGGGTGTTGCGAGGGTCCGTGACCGCAATTTCTTTCAGTGCAATGCATAGTTTTTCATTTAAAAATTCGATCGGTGCGGCCCGAAAATCGAGGTCTCCTTCATCCATTTCAGGGTAAAGATGCTCCCAGAAATGTGTCAGAAGAGCGTTAATGACCTCCAGACCGGCCGTTAGACCCGAAAACCCGTCATTTTTAATCAGCGCCTCGGTCAACCAGATGGCGATTTGCAGATCTTTTGTCTTTTCGGTAAGGGCGGAAGCGGCTAACCTTTCGACTTTCGCCCAGTCCGAGGTTTTTACCTCATGCTGCCATTCACCCTTGTCCAGCAGGTCATCGGATCTTCTGGCTTCCTTGATGTCGCTGTAAACATCCGTATACCGAAGATTTTCCCCAGCCGGGGTCTCACCGGGAATCGGAGTGAGTATGGCGTTGATGTCGATGCTCATATGTCGCTCATCCTCCCTTCAGTGCGGTCCGTCGGTGGATTAAACACCATTTCCTGAATCTCCAGAATCGCCATGTCGTTGCCGCCGATGTCATATAGGTGCTGTCCCACAGCTTTTAAAAAGGGGCCGCCCATTTGGGTCCAGGTGGTGATGCGGCCCATTCGGATAGTATCGTCGGCATGAGCCCATGATTCTCCGTAAACGACGGGTAAAAAACAGTTCAAGGTCAATCCATCCCAGGTGGTGATGCGCCCCGGCACCCAAAGAAGATCAAAAAGGGTTTTGGGCGGGGTTACCGTCAACTCCCGTATCGATTCGAACGGTATCCAGATGTATCGATCGTGTACAATGGTTTCGAGAAAAAAAGAAAGAAAACTGTCCGTATCGCTAATTCCCTTGAAGGGGATTCCGTTTACGGTTCCGGAAAGGCCGGGGCGTTGCGACTCGATTTCCTGAAACAAGTTTTCCGCTTTCTCCGCGTCTCCTTTTAATAGGCATGCCAGGACGTCCCAATGCGCACCGAAATACCCGGGCGTCTTGGGAAGAAAAGCGGGTTTGCTTTTCATAGCCAAGACATTTTGTCGCTCTTTTTCCGCCCGAATCAGATTCTTATAGGTTTGTACGCTGATTTCCCGTTGTGGATCCTGCACGGATATGGCATCCAGCTGACGTTCCGCCTTGTCCCACTCACCACAAAAGCAAAGGACCTGAATGAAGGTGGTGCGTTTCCCCAAATCCGCGGGCGCCGCTTTAACCTCTTCCACCAGGTTTTTCCGAGCTTCAGCGAGATTGCCGGATTTAATGAGTTCGGCGGTAGTCATAACAATCCCCCTTTTTAGACTCTCTATCAGAACTGGAGAAGGTCGTTGGCCGCCAAGCCGCCCAGCCTCCCAGCATCCAAGCATCCGGCTTTTGCCGGATCAGAATGACGGCTGAATTCCGTTTGGCACCGAAGTGTTGCTTTCCACGGACCACAACCGAATGAAATCCTGTACGGCCAAAGGCCGTTTGAAAACCGCAACGTAACTTTTCTCGATCAGCCCGCCGATAAAAGTTGCATTTGGCGCGGTTTTATCTTGATCCTTTAACAGCGAACTCCATATCCCGGCATCCGTTACGGCATCCCGGCAGGCGTTAGCGTCAAAAGGGATCAGAAATTCCGGTGCGCCTAGTTGTGAACGAAGGCTTTTGTTCATCTCTTCCCGCGCGGGCGTTTCCGCACCACACCCTTTCTCACGGCGATTCCGCTCTTCAGCAGAAAGCGCCGACCAGTCGGCGGTCAACGACGGAAGCCGGCGAACTTGATCCTCAAATTGAGAAAAGTCCAGATAACGCTTAGTGATCAAATATTCCATCTGCCCCCAGATCGTTTCGCAGGCAAACGGCAATAATTCCCAGTTTCTTTGCCATTGCGCCAATAACCCGGTCCCGATGATAAAGAGAGGATAGGGGCGGCCAATCGTATCGAAACTGTCCCGGCCCACACCGCACACCAGTGAGTCCTTCTGGATGCCCTTGGCCCAAAAGCGCCAGGAGTAAAGATTCTTGGCATTCCTGCGCCCGGCGCTTATCTGGCGATAACCGTTTTCAACCCACCCGGAAAAGGCCTGAAAAAACGGGTCGTTCGCTCCCGCGTTAAAATAGTCTCCGACCACGGGGTGTTTGCCGAAAGCAGCCCATTTCCAGGTGGACCCGGATTTCAATAATCCCAGCATATAGCGGCATTTCTCGGCACCTTCGGCGTGCTCGGTTCCCTGGACACTTTTTTCACAGATGATTTCGCGGCCAGATATTTTTGATAAAACGAAAGGACGCGAGAATGCCTTTCAAATTGGTAATTGACCTGTATATACTTAATATTAGCCTGTTGTAACGCGCTTTTGTTCTGCGGAAAATCCCCGGGATACAATCGCCGGGTGCCGTTGCCGAAATCCTTCAGAAACAATGGAAACCCCATATTCCCTTTGTATCTTTTCGTCAGCACGATCGAGCCGATTTCAACGGTGAAGACCACCTCGTCACAGGTCTCGGAAGACCAATCGAACACCTTGCGAACCGGATAGTTCAGGTTAATGAGCTGGGCGGTCTCATTGCCGCACCTAACTGTCAGGGTAGTGGCCTGAGGCCGGGTGTGAGCGTCCGGATTAACATCCGTGGGCAGCGCTTTTATCGTGACGCCGCCGTTGAACACAAGCGGTGTCGCAACGACGTCCTCGTCTGCTCCCGATCGGGCGGCACGCGCCTGGGCTGCTCTGACCTTCCGGGTACCTTGCGTAAGATACCTTAAAAAATCAGTTTTAAATTGAATCTCCCGCCCCAGGACATTTTTGGCATAAAACCCCTTGTTCAGGCTGCGGTCAATAAAGGGGGCAATCGGGCCCTTCACAAAGTCCATGGCCGGCCCCTTTTCTCCCAATGCGACAGCCGTGATTCTTTCCGAGTCGCTGATGCCCTGGACTTCAACCAGTACTTTTTCTTCCCACAGCTTGTCGATGTAACAGGCGGTCTCCCGGAGGACAAAGTCCCAGAGAAACCGGTGAGGGCCGGATACAAGCGCCCAAAACATGGCCGATTGGCCGGCGCTGTTTTGAAGGGTTGCCTCCATGGTGCGAATCGAGGTTTGCGTCAGGATAAAGGGCGATGGCGGAGAAGCGGCTTCCTCATCAAAGGTTTTCGCGGCTATCTCATAAGCCCCTTTTCGAGTGGCGATGGCCTTTACGATTTCGACCAGGGCTTTTTGGTAGTCCCTGAGCGCGGAAGCTGCCGTGAGCCTGGATTCAATCAAAGCCGAGGCTTGCGTGTCGTCCGCCGCCTTTTCGACCTTTGAAAGAAGGCTTTTTCCTTTTTCCGCTGCTTTGGATAGCAGCCCCGTTTTCGGCAACATATCTTGCCCGGCAGCGGTTTGTTTTGCCCTATCGAAATCATTAACCAGGCCCACCCACGCGCGGTCCGTGTCCTGTGAGAAAGGCGCTATTTCGTCCTTCATCCGCGCCAGAAAGGAGAAAAAAGGTCCCTGACCCGTGCCGATGCGATCAATAATCTGATGCCAATCCGGTATTCCGGAAAGCCGGTTAACCCCCTCGGGCAGTTGGGTGCCGAAAGCTTCCCATGCATCCAGATAGGCTTTTTTATAATCGCGCTGAAAAGCCTGTTTTGCGCCGGCAATGACCAGGGGATCGGGTGAGGCCGCTTCGATCTCCTGAAGGAATATATCGATGGCTTCTTTGCCCTTCAGGGTATAGGCCGGCGCAATCGCAATGCTGTCCGCCGGATCGGGATCGCCGCCCCAAAAGTCCGCAAGCGTAAGGCCCTTGAGGCTTGGATCCGCATTGACCATATCGACGAGGCAGGACAGATCATTTTGCCTCGTCGATAGAATTTGCTTCATCCAGGCTTGCAGGGTGATACTTTCCTGATTGATCCGGTTGCGGTCCGGCTGCCAGATGAGATCGTATTGGTAAAGATGCGCCAAGCGGTCCTGCAATTCGGGCATCAGGGGAAGGTTTTCTTCGGCCGCAAAGGTTTCAAATCCCGGCTGCGGCCTTTCCTGAAGGGCTGCCAGGTCCGCGCCGGCGAGCCGCGCCTGCAGCAGATTAATGCGGCGAATCATGTGCGCCAGGTGTTGGCCCAAGGTCCGGCACGGGGTTGTGACGGAAAAACCGGCGATTCGCTCGGCCATCCGCTTGTCATAGGCGCCGATCAGTCCTTCCTCGAATTGCTTGCAATAAGCCGTCTTGATTCGGGTTTCCACCTCCTGGCTTTCATTTAGGTAGAATCGGGGAAGCCACCAATCGCGGTTTCTTTCTTCCATTTTAAGAAGGGTTTCCCTGAAGCGGTCCATGAGGATGACATCCGATACCAATTCCCCTCGCAGAACCGGTGGTTCAGCAAATTCATAAGAAAATTCCTTCAGAATTCGCATATTTTTAACAAAGGAAAAGCTAAGCAGACCGCACAATGCGATGACAATGGCCACCCAGGCCGTCAGCCCCAGGTTTCGGGTCAACCGGTTCCATTGAATGGCGTGCAGGGTGGGGGCGAAGATACGGCGGTCACTGGGGAGAATTCTGGAGAAAAAATCAAAGAGAAACATTCCCTTGCTTGTACCCGGCAGCACGTCTCGATCCTCGATCAGGCCGAGGGCTTTCAGAAAATGAGAATAGGGACTTCCCTCCTGGCGGCCGCTGCTGAAAAAGATCCCCCTTAAAATCGGTGTTTCCTGATAGGGGTTTTCCTGAAAGGCGCCATGGGTGAATGCGAACAAACTGGATTTTAAGCGTTCAAACTCTTCCGGGAAGAGCAACAGCGCCGGGTCCGCCTTGCCGGCGGCCGGCTGGTGAAGGAGCTGAAGCCGAATATCCTTGAGCCGCTCCACAATGGTATGCATGGCTCGCTCGTTAAAGGTGGTGATGTCCGATGTAAGGTCATGATTTAAAAACCCCATGGCCCGATCGAGTGCTTTTTCGGGTAATCGGTCGCAATACTGGGTCATGCCCTGAATTAAATCGCATTTGGTGATCAGGACGTAAACCGGAAACTTAGCGCCCAGCACACGCATCAGTTCATCCATCCGTTGCCGAAGGCTGCGACCGTCGGCCAGCAGGGCTTCGGAATCCGCGGACAGTAGCTTATCCGCAGCAACGGTGATAATTAAACCGTTCAAGGGTTCCCGTTTACGGAATTTGACCAATTGGGAGAGGAATCTTTGCCATTCATCCTTGTCGCGGCCCTCATCTACCGGGATGGCATACCGGCCCGCCGTGTCGATAATAATGGCCTGTTCGAAAAACCACCAGTCGCAGTTGCGGGTACCGGAAATGCCGGAGGTTTTCCGGACCTCCGCGAAGGGCGAGGAAAGCCGGGCGCTTTTAATGGACGTTGTCTTGCCGGAGCCGCTTTCACCGATGATCATATACCAGGGCAGGACATAGAGCGGATTTCCCATTTTCTTCAAGTGGGAGTTTCGCAGCGCATCCATGGCCTCTTTCCAGCGGTCCTGAAGTTCCCGGGAGCGCTCCTTGTCCTTGTCTCCCAGGGTGGCCACATAGGCGGCCTCCTGGTGAATCACCTGCTGAACAAAATGCTGTTCCCGCTTGCGTTGAAATAATTTTTTAATAAACAGGATGCCGGCCGCAAGCCCCGCCAATCCGATAAGAACGAAAAACCCTACCCACCAGGGCCAACCGAGCACCAGCACGCCACCGAAAACCAGGGCCAGCCCCAGCATCGCCACACTGATAATGAGGCATACTTTCAGAATTTTTATCAGAAGCGCTTTCATTTACCGCACCGTCGCAAACAGGTTATCGCCAATGTTGCTCAACACAAACCGGTATATGAGGAATAAAAGGAAATAAAGACCTACCGGAAAACACAGGCTGAAAAGCGTAAAAAGGGAAAAACGGAATCCCGATGTCCGTTCGATGGGGGTTCCGGTGCCGGCGGCGTAGCCTTCGGGAAAAAGCTCGCCTTTTTCAGAGGCGAGCAGTCCGGCCGCGTTACCGGTGAGAATTTTAAGATTTGAGCTTTTGAGCTGGTCCAGAAGAAATTCATCCCCGGCATGACAGTGGCGGCCGGTAAATCCCATGGCAAGACATAAATAATAAACCTCCCGCACATCCCGCTGCTGAAGCCCTACGGTGTTGAGCCGGTCATAGAAAAGCTCGCCCGCATCCGTGGTCTGGTAATACACCCGCTGCAATTGCTCGGCTTGCCATCGGTTTTTTTCTTTCCATTCGGAACTCAAAATGGCCTCATCGATCCATGCGAAAACGGCAAATCTGGCTAGGTTGTAATCTTCCTGAGCGAATTTGCCCTTTTCACAAATCAACTGGCTATTGGATATGAGCCGATCGATTTCAGCTTTTACCGCCTGATAGGCGGGCTGTTTGCTTGCCGCGGTTTTCAGAAAATAGGCGACATAGGCAATCAGTTCCATGAAACAATCCGTCAGACGCATGGGTTAGGACCTCCCGACCACCATTAATTCGACTTTTAGATCTTCCGGCGCTGTATCCCAATACAGCGCCAGGTTGTTGGACTTTTCCACACGGCTCCACAGGTCGCTGTGATGGTCAATCTGAAAATAGATGGAAAAGGAACGGCGGGGCAACTCCTGGGGCGGCAGCACGAGATGATCCAACCGGACGCCCGGAAGTGCCCGGGCGATTAAAAGGGGCAGGGATTCCCTGGCGCCGAGCTTGCCAGCGGTTTCAAGGGACTGAAGCAGGCCCTGCGGGTCCGATTGGGTTTCAAACACCAGATAATACCGATTGGCGCCGCTGAATACGGCCGGATTGAGATCCGCCGCGAAATAGGTGCCGTCATAAAGCAGCGGAATCATATAGTCGGGCCCGGCGGTGATTTCATTCAATAATCGAATGATCAGGTCGTGGGCGCCGGAAAAGCAATCGCCAATGCGCCTGTGGTCGTAGCCCATGAGCAATTGGGTGCTGTCCGACAATTCCCCCATGACGGAGACCTCCTCGGAAAAGGAGGATAACTCGCCAACGATTTGTCTTAACACGCCGTAAGCCTGCCAGGGGTGAACTTGCCTGGTTTCCGTAAAATGGTGCAGCAGCGGGACATACCGGTTCAGCGATCTTAACGCCAGCAGGTACACCATATCCCTGGCGCCGAATTCTGCGGTATGAATACCGCGTGATTTCTTATAGGCTTCAAGCTGACGGGTTCTGGCGAAGATTTCATCCCGAATTTCCTTGATATATTTCAGCAATGTTTCGTCGCTCGTGAGCGTGAGGCTCGGCGGTACAAAACCGGGTGCGAAACCGATTTCTTCCCCGGTGCGGACCAACTGGCTGATCGGCAACAGCACAAAGTCGCCGAGTTGATCGATCTCATTTCCCCAAAAAAGCCGCAGGACATAGTATAAGTGCTTGACTTGGGCCGAAGGGCCGCTCTGGTGCAGGTCGATGACTTCCTCGGCGTCCGCGGTTGTCACAAAACGAGTCGTGACGCCGGAGATGTCCTCAAGATTGGGCAACACCGTGACATTCTCACCGGTGGTGTTCCACTTTCGAATTCCGAGCAGCACGCTTAAGGGTTTACCGCCATCTTCCCAGTCTTTTTCAAAAGAACGGGCTTCTATCAGGGCGTTTCCGGGAAAGGTGAGGTGGGTGGCATCCGGAAATATGAACTCGCCTTTAAGCAGACTGAACGTGCGATTACCCAGCGCGGATTTTTGAATGTTCATTTCCCCAACGCCCCAGAAATGGGGAGCTAACAGCGTGTGAAAAGGGGTCAGCAGCGCTCGCGTATGAAGGCCTTCCAGTTGAAAGTGCTGAGGCTGTAAAAACAGGCCCTGATGCCAAAACAAGGGTCTTTCCATTCGCTACTCTCCCGTGCCGGTTTCGATCTGGAGCGGGCCAAGCCGCAGGTTCAGATTAATGGTGTCCGGTTTTGCAACCTGCCGACTACTGAAACCGCCCCCTTCGTCAACAATAACGGCTGGAATTTCGATAAGACGGGTGATGCGGTCTTTTTCAATTTCCGCATAGCCGGCCGCGATGCCGATGTATTTGGCGCCTTCCGCACGATCCATCGCAAAGGAAATATTCTCGCCGGGCCGGACGATCACGCTCCTGAAATTTGCAACACTGGCATCGAAGAGCGAACACGCCAACAGACTGTAAAGCCCGTCTTCGGTTTGGACGCGTTGATTGAAACCGTTGGGGTCCTTGAGCTGGTAGACGCAAAGCTGAAGCGTGTGCGAAATATTATTATAAAGATTGAGGTTGGGGTCCGCCTGGAAGGTCAGCTTGACCGCATCTTTTTCAAACCGCCACTCCGGCGGCGCGAGGGGCGGCCGGGAAGCGCAGGAAACGATTAGGAAAAAACTCATGAGAATGGTGAGGGTGGCTGCTGACTTGTTCAATTTTACCTCCTTCGCAAATGACTTAGACGACTATTGTTGAATCCGGACCTGGCTTGAATGTCTCATACAAAGGTAAAAAGGACGATAGTGAAGCTATACTTATACCGTATTTCGTTTCATTATGCATCTTAAATGTTTGGTTCCATGTCTTTTTGGGTTGCTGATAGCTCATAGCTGATAGCTGATAGCTCATAGCTCATAGCTGACAGCTCACAGCTTATAGTGGATGGACGCCGGCTAATGGTTCATCCGGCAGTTGTTTTCAAATTCCCGCAACAAATCCTCCATGAAACGGCCCGACTCGAACCACTTTTTTAAGGTTGAAAATTTGGCTTCATAGATATCGAAATACTCGGCTTTTTTCAACGGGCCGAATTTCAGTCCCTGGCCGGCTTCAGAAGCGATTTTTTCCGGGTCCAGCTCCCGAAGAATTTTTAATACCGTGGTATGGGCGGCTTGCCGGAACGCTTGATGCGCGACGAAAAAGGCTTTGTCGATTCGGCCCAGATATGCCTCAAGCGTCTCGTGTGCTTCACCGCCTTGCATTTGCTGGCCGATGACATGGCGGATCGTTTGGTCGCCCGGGGCGCCGCCCAACAGCGTGGCGTTGATGTTTTGTATGAGCCGGTTTAAAGTGGCGAATATCGTGCTCAGCGATTCGGAAAGCCGTTCCATCAGTTCCCGGGGGGAGAGGTTGTCCGCGGAAATTTCCCTTCCCAGCAACAGAGAGAAAATCCGGGTAAGGACTTCTTCTTCCATGTCGGTTTCCGGTGCCGGTGTATCCGGGGGGGAGGGGGCAAATCGGCCGGTCAGAGCGTAATAGAATGATTTTCTTGCATCTTCCGGCAAATCGGTGAGCCGATGCGCCAGATAGGTTTCAATGACCGCCGCAGCCCGCTCGGGATCATCCCTGTATATTTGGCGAATATCATCGGCGAGATGGTCTATTGAGGGCGTTTGATTCATAGGGGGTCCGTATTTTTCCTTTATTTTTGGGGTGGGCGCAGGATAACGGTTTCGGATAATATATCATCTCCATCATCCGGCCCGGTGTTGTTCATCTCGGGTGGTGGTGCCGGGTTTGACGCTTTTTTATCTGCCGATGAGGAACGGGAGATAATGATGGTTTCGGGCAGTTCATCCGGCGATGCATCGATTATCCTTTCGGGCTGATTTTTCCCGCCCGTGGGAGAAAGGACGATGGTTTCGGCAAGCGCTTCTTCGCGGTGAATATGGTTCGGAATCACTGTTTCGCGCGGTTGCGGATGAACCGGTGTCCCCTTGGAAAGGATTACGGTTTCGGCAAGTTCTTCTTCGCGTGAATCTGATGAAGGCGCAATCGTTTCCCGTGGCGTGTCTTGACCCGCCGTGCCGCGTATCATGATGGTTTCAGCTTCCGGTTCATCCTCTATCGGTGTGGCAGAAGATGCAGGTTTATTAAATGCAGCTTCTTTTTGAATGATCCGCATCAGGATTTCATGAATGGCTTGATTTTCGCCCGGAACGGCCTCGGTTGGTTTTGGCGCCGCAGTCACGGTGAAAAGCGCTCTTTTAATTTCATTTCTAAGCGCGTCGATATCCTGTTGCAGGCGGGAAGAAGACCAATCGGCGGCTTCCTGTCGGTCAAGGGTCAATAATGCCCGGCCCAACGATAAAGAATTTTCCCACATGGCGCGCCACTGTGCAGGGAGGTGTTTCAACCGCTGCGCATCCGGCGACCAAAATATATTTTCCGGAGAAAATACGGGGGATTTTTGGTTGAGCGGGTCGTTGGGTGATGGTTGATTTAAGGTGTTAGGGCTGGCTGAGATTTTTGATAGGGCCGCGATAATATCGGCCGCGGATTGCATTCGATTGGCCAGCAGGACATAAAACCAGATAACGCCCAAAAGATAAGTGGCTTGACCCGGAAGCAGCACCGGAAGGGCGGCTGATACCCGGTCCGTCAACCCGATGTCGAAATATGCGGCCGAAAAATTCCACAGCGCGGGCAGCAGTCGATTTTGAGTGGGTATGTTCACCCACAGACATTCCAGGGCTGCATGCATGTCAAGCGGTGTCTGCCTTGTGTTGATGCAGGCCGCTATCTCGTATAAAAAGGACAATTTCAGGTAGAGCACTTCAAGAAAATGGTTGTCCGTTCCCGCAAAGAAGAAAAAATCGTTGCGGTCGAATCGGTGTTTCTGCTCCTGAAAATTCGCGAGTCTTGCCGGTACATTTGCTTTCCGAAGGTGAGTCTCCAGTTCCTCACTGTTCGCCCCTGCAACCAGTGCCAGAAAATCAGCGGCGCTGAGCGTCATGGCCTTAACTACCAGCATATGAAACGGATAAAACCCAAAGGGCGTGATTCGAGCCGCCGATAAATTATCCGGTCCATGGCAGGTTTCTTTCTCCGGACAGGTGGTACACGGAAATTCATTCAGCGGAACACCGCTCGCCAGCAGTCGCCGCCAGGCCGCAATTAACCCACTGCAGTCCTGAACGCCGGGCGGGTCTGCCGTGTTCAATGTCAATCCGAAAAAACCGTTTCCTTCCATGGTGGCAGGGCAGGTCGAACAATGAAGGTAGCGGCGCAAGGACGATGCATAGGCCTCAAGACCCTGGCCGGCGAGCAGCGTTTCATCTTTGCACAGGGAAAGCGGCCGGCCGCATCTCGGACAGGGGGGATGGAAAAACAGATGCCGATGGCTGCAGAAAAAAAGAGACTGGAAAGCCGATCGACGGCCATCTGCCGCATCGGCGTTTCCCAGTTGGATGAGAGATTGACTCAATGCGTCAGGGTCGGTCTGTTTTGCTTCCTGCGCGGAAAAAAAGAGGTGCGCTTGTTGCCAGGACGCCTCGATGTCCGAATTGGTCAGCGGGCGAAGTTCACTTGGTTGAAAGCGATAATTGTCTTTCTGGACCAGCAGAAATACCGGTTGAACGCAACTGCCGCCGTCCGAAACGATATCGGCCCGCAACAGGCTGGTCAAGGGGGAGCTGTCGTTTAACCTGCTGAAGGGGAAACGCTTTCTTGTTTTCGCGGTATGGGGTAACCGTGCCTCGCCTGTCAGATCAATAAAAAATCCGACCCGTTTTGGTTCAATGTAGGGGAGCAGAGAGGGCGTAAATGGATTCTGATTCAAAAGAAATTCCCTTTACCGAACTGTCTAAAGTCAATGAATAAAAATGGCTCCGTAGGGTTAAGCCGGGCTTGCCGTATTTCGGTTCATCTGCGATTTCGACAGGGTCCGAATGCCGGTCATAAGAGGGTTTAATTATTAAAAAACTTAAAAAAACCAGTTAGATATGGTATATATTAGGCGATAGAAAAAAAATGTCAAGGACAAATACGGGTGAAAATAAGGCGTATTTTATATTACAATGCCTTCAGCATGCTGAATTTTTAAATTAAAATGCGATTGCCGGGAATGGGGATGCGGAAAGTCGGGCCGTTTTTTCGCTATTCATCTAAAAGAAGGTTGACCTTATCATGGCGAAGCTCTATCAAGGGGCACAAATTAACCCGAGAGATAGAAGCGTCTTTGGTAAAAAGATGCACTATAGAAAATAGATAAAAGCTAAAGGATAAAAAATAGTTGGAAACCGAACGAGTCACCAATCCGAACATTCGTAATATTGCCATTATCGCTCATGTTGATCATGGCAAAACAACGCTGGTGGACGCCATGTTCCGCCAGAGTGGGCTTTACAGGGCCGGCCAGCAAGTCGATGAGCGCGTCATGGACAGCATGGACCTGGAGCGGGAGCGCGGAATTACCATCGCTGCAAAGAACTGCGCCGTTAGCTGGAAACACGTCAAGATCAACATCATCGATACGCCGGGGCATGCCGACTTTGGCGGAGAGGTCGAGCGCGCGCTATCCATGGCCGATGGCGCCCTGCTGCTGGTGGATGCTTCCGAAGGGCCGCTGCCCCAGACGCGCTTTGTGTTGAAAAAGACGCTCAAGGCCGGTTTAAAGGTGATCGTGGTGATCAACAAGATAGATCGAGCCGATGCGCGGCCTGCTGAGGTGCTGGAGGAGATTTTCGACCTGTTTATCGATCTGGACGCGACCGATGAGCAACTCGAGTTTCCCCTTCTGTATGCCAACGGGCGTGACGGCATTGCGCAAAAAAGCCTGACAGAGCCGGGCGAGTCCCTGGCCGTGCTTTTTGACACCATCATCGAAAAAATCCCGGCGCCTACCCATGAAGCGGGTCATCCCTTCCAGTTGCTCGTGTCGGATCTGAGCTATTCGGATTACCTGGGCCGATTGGCAATCGGCCGGGTGTTCAACGGGGAAGCGCGCTTTAATGAGAGCATGGTCTGCATCGACGAGTCGAGCCGCTTGAATCCCCTCAAGATATCGAAACTTCAATGCTATGAAGGCCCGAAACTGGTGGAAGTCGATGGGGCCGAACCCGGAGACATCGTGGTGCTGGCGGGTATTGAAAATGTGGCGATCGGTGATACCATCTGCGCCAAGGAAAATCCGAGATCGTTGCCCCGCATCTCCGTGGACGCGCCCACGGTGTCCATGCGCTTTTCCATCAACAACTCACCTTTTTCCGGAAAAGAAGGCCGCTTTGTTCAATCCGCCAAGATTCGGGAGCGACTGGTTCGCGAAACGCTTCGAAACGTCGGGATTCAGATGGAAGAGACCGAGGATCGCGAGTCCTTTATCGTGAAGGGGCGGGGTGAATTTCAGATGGCGATTCTGATTGAAACCATGCGGCGGGAAGGCTTTGAGATTTGTGTCGGTCGCCCCAAGGTAATTTTGAAGAAAGAGGGCGGACAAACCCTGGAGCCGATCGAATTTCTTTTTGTGGATTGCGATGAGCGATTCATGGGCATTGTCACCGAAAAGATATCGCTCAGAAAGGGCAAGATGGTGAACCTGGTCAATAACAACCGGGGACGCGTGCGCGTTGAATTCTCTGTGCCGTCCCGAGCCCTCATCGGATACCGGGATGAATTTTTAACCGACACCAAGGGCACCGGCATTCTCAATTCCATTTTTTCAGGTTACGAGCCCTATCGGGGGGAGTTTCCCCAGCGATTTACCGGCTCGCTTGTTTCAGACCGGACCGGCGTCTCGGTTCCCTATGCGTTATTTAACCTGGAGCCGCGCGGACAGCTTCTGATTCCACCGGGAACACCGGTTTACGAGGGCATGATCGTCGGTGAGCATAACCGGGACAATGATATCAATGTCAACCCCTGCAAGGAAAAGAAGCTGACCAATATGCGGGCCTCGGGAAAGGATGAAAACGTGGTCCTCGCGCCCGTAAAGCCCATGACCCTGGAAAGAGCCATCAATTTTATTCAGGACGATGAAATGGTGGAGGTGACGCCCAAATCAATTCGGCTGAGGAAAACCATTTTATCCGCCCAAAAGCGCTACACCCTTCGCGCCCCTAAAATAAAGGAGGATAAATGAGCCATTTTCAAAACACCCCATTTCGTGGTATCTTATTGCGAAAAGGAGGTACGGCACAATGGTTAAAGTCACCAAGGTTTCCGTATTAGAAGATTATTGTTTGGAAGTGACGTTTGATGACGGTGTATGTGGTGTGGTTGACCTCTCCGAACTGGTCGGCAAAGGTGTTTTTGATTTATGGCTCGACCCGCGTATTTTCGAACAGGTCCGAATCGGTTTATCCGGCGAGCTCATCTGGCTCGATAGAGTTGATCTCTGCCCGGACGCCTTGTACCTAAAAGTTACGGGGAAAAAACCGGAGGACGTTTTTCCCGCCTTACGTCGCGAGTCTATTTATGCCTGAAATCAGTCGCTTCTTCGGAATCGTCATCAAGATGTTCTTTGAAGATCATAACCCTCCGCATTTCCATGCGGAATACAGCGGCAACGTGGCTTTAATCGATATCCGCCACCTTTCAGTTTTTTCGGGCCACTTGCCGCCTCACATGGACCCTCCCGTAGCGATATTAAATTTCGTGGGCGGGGCAATCCCTGCTTCCGTGGCGTATTTTATCATTTTGGACAACTCTACCACCCGTTGCCCCACTATTTTGACATATCGCATGCCGCGCTTGTCATCCAAAACCCCGTGTTCCAGGTAGTCGGGTCTTCCGCCAAAAATAATCGAACTCGAAATGACCGTCGCCCTGGCAGCTCGTATCATGCCGTGACCATAGGTGAATTCGTCCATTGTCTGCAAGGTGTAATCCAAGCCGTGACCTAAAAAACCCACTGTAATCAGGCCGGTTATTTTGTTCCTCAAGGCTTGCGTAAAAAAGGCGGTGGTTCTGAGTCTTGAGAACAAATGAAGCAACGGCGGCGCCACGGTTCGACACCAGGTAGGGGTTCCAAAGATGA
Source organism: Desulfobacterales bacterium (assembly GCA_034003325.1). Classification (NCBI taxonomy): domain Bacteria; kingdom Pseudomonadati; phylum Thermodesulfobacteriota; class Desulfobacteria; order Desulfobacterales; species Desulfobacterales bacterium. Next base: position 6,294 of record JAVEYW010000018.1, on the reverse strand, counting down.
TGCCGTCGGCCCGCGTCATCTCCTCAAGTATCCGGTTGGCATCATCATCCACATTGCACGGGCTTGCGTGCTTCATGCAATGCTGACAATCCTTGCACATATCGACCCGTTTATCCGCCATGCTGATGAACTTTGTTTTTACGCCATCCATTTTACCCGCTTCTTTGAGCGCTTCCTGTACGGCCACATCACAATTTCCGTCTTTTATAATGGTGGCGGATAATCCCAATATCGAAACTTCTGTTTCCGGCATTTGTCGCTACCCCTCAAAGTTGAATTGGTTTATATATCAGGCGCGTTGCGTAACGCACAACGCCTATATGACTATACGAAAAAAGAAAACAATTCAATGTTAAACAAATAGCCATTTGGCCGGCGGCGGTTGAAATGAAGACTATCTGCATGATATGGAAAAAAATAATGTGATTTCAGAGCAAAGGAGAGGGGATGAAAACAGTTGAGATTAAAGATGAAAAACTTCAAGTGCTGGATTGCCCGGCGATGGATGATTCCCCCATCACGATGCTTAATTTGTTAAAATATCGACAAGTTGCTGATCATTCAGGGTATCAAAACGAAACGCCTTGTTCCGGAAGGGAGGCTTATTTACGTTACACCAAACACTCTTTTCCCCTTGTTAAATCAATCGGCGGGAAAGTTATTTTTATGGGGACCGCGTTAGCGACGATTATCGGCCCGGATACCGAACAATGGGATGATATGCTGATCGTCCGATATCCGTCTCGAAAGGCCTTTTTCGGTATGCTGTCTTCGGAAGCGTATCGAGCGGTCATGTTTCATCGAACCGCGGCGTTGGAAGATTCTCGGCTTGTGGCGGTAATCGAGGGGAAGGCGAGTTTTCAGTCATAGACCACGGGCAGCATGGCAGGTTTTACAGAGGTAAGGCGGAAAGATTGATGTCACTTTCATCATCCAAGGACATACCCAACTTTTTCATTCGAGAGTAAAGGGTGCATCGATTCATTCCGAGAACGTTCGCTGCGCCATTCGGCCCGCCAATTTGCCGGCCGGTTGCCTTCAATACATGGGCGATATATCTGCGCTGTAATTCGGACATTGTCGGCATATCCTCAAATGCGCTTGCTTGCCGGCTTTCCGGCGCCACAGTCAATTGCAATTCCAAACGGTGGTCGCTTGAAAGAAGGGACGCCCTTTCGATAATATTTTTCAGCTCTCGAATATTTCCAGGCCAGGGATAAGCGAGCAATGCCGAGACATCGGCCGGTGTAATGGGAGGCTGAGAACGCTTGAGACGTTTGCACGCGAGTTCCAAAAAGTGCCGCGCCAGGAGAACGATATCCTCCTTTCTTTCTCGCAGCGGGGGGATTTCTATCGGAAGCACATTAAGACGGTAAAACAGATCTTGCCGAAACCGGCCGGTCTTCACCTCTGCGGCGAGATTACGATTGGTCGCGGCAATCAATCGAAAATCGCATTGATGAACACGACTTCCGCCGACCCGGGTAAATGTTTTTTCTTCCAAAACTCGTAGCAGCTTTGCTTGAATTGAAAGCGGCAGCTCTCCCACTTCATCAAGAAACAACGTCCCTCCGCTTGCCAGTTCGACGCGACCGGGTTTTTGACGATCGGCACCGGTGAATGCACCTTTTTCATGCCCGAAAAGTTCACTTTCGATCAGGTTTTCCGCTATGGTCGTCGAATCGATAATAACATAGGGGCTATTGCGGCGAGGGCTGTGTTTATGAACCCATCGTGCCATGACTTCTTTGCCTGCGCCGGTTTCCCCCTGGATCAGAATCGGGGAATCCGAACCGGCGATGCGCCGGGCTTTTTTCAATACCTCCTGAAAAACCGGGCTTTGTCCGATGATGCTTTTGTTCAAGACAGCGCCCTGTTCTATGATTTCTTCCGATAAGAGATTTTTATTTCTTTGCGCCGACCGGCAGTATTCCCATATTTGGCGGCATAGACCATTGAGGTGGATTTTGAGAAGGTTCAGCGCGTGGTCGTCCAAAAAATCAAAGCAGTCCGATAGAACGGCGTTGTCGTGGTATAAAACCCCGTGGCGGCCTTCTCCCGGATTAACGGGAATGCAAAGAACCGGAATCATTTTTGAATGCCCGGCCATTGCAATTTTCTTGATCAAGGGGCGGTCGTTTTGAATCGCTTGTATCATGAGATTCATCGAAGTATTGAAATTTAGAGAGGCGGTTTCGATTTCGGTCAGATTGACCGCGCCCAGGAGTATCGCCTTGGCCTTTTTGACGTCCCCCTCAAATAAAAAAAACCCGCCACGCTCCGCGCTGAAAAACCAATTGGTGGCGGTTACCACGCGACGAAGCAGCACTTTCAGGTCGGAGGCCGGGACAACCTTTTCCAATATCGTAGAAAACCGGTTAAAGACAACCTCCGGTGACATAAAGCTTTTAAGTATCCATCCTTTAGAAACATTCTCAATCAGGTGCTGAAGATCATCCGGGAAAACATGTTCCGCATACCCGGGCAAATCCCGCCATGCATCTTGCGCATAATCTCTCGCATGATCACGGTTTCCCTTTGACAGTTCAAGGCGGGCCATCTCTATTCGGGTTTTTGACAATTCGACCATAAACCCGGTGTGTTCCAGGTATTTTAGGCTGTTTTGAAGGTAAGAGTAAATTTGTCCGACCGGGAGTTTATTCAATACGGCGCGTTTGGCAAGAATTCGCATGGCCAATCCCTTGGTGGAAGCGCTTGGCCCGTTCATTATAATGTCGATGGCGTTGGTAAGACTGCAATTTGGAACCGGTGCAATATTTTGGCGTTCAAATTCAAGAAGCATGTCCAAAATCCAAGGAAATGTGGCGACCGGCAGGCCCAGATTGGCTTTTGCAGCGTTATCCGTGGCGTTGATAAACGCATTTCGGGCCTCCGGCAAATTACCCATCATAAATTGATGATACGTCATAAACAGCTTGACCCAGCACAGCGCAAAGGCGTTACACTGCTCGCCGGCCGCGTTCTGCGCGATGGATAGATGGTATAAGGCCTCTTTTTCTTTTTGATGGTTCATCAGGATATACCCTAGAACGGCCCTTAATAGGGCGGCGGCTCCCGATCGGTTATTTTGCTCTGCCTTGCGATGAAAAACATCCAGAATGGTAAACGCACGATCAAACTGGTAAAAGGCCATGGCGGACAGGCTGAAGAACACGGGGGCAAACGGATTGATGTCATCGTTTCCCGGCAACCTGTTTTGTTCCACAGCCGTTTCAAAATATGCCAGTGCTTCTTTGTAATCACCTTGTATCAGGTAATAAAGCCCGACGTACCCGGCGGCATAGTTTAAAATATCGTTGTCGCCGAACGCTTCAGCCGCCTGCTTGCCTGCTGAAAGTGCTTTCAAGGACTCATCGAACATATTGAAGAGGTAAAAATGCATTCCCATATGCATATCGATCATCGCTCGGGAACGTTTATCCCCTGTTGCCTCGCAAATGAAGCACGTCTTCTGCAGGAGTGACAGGGCTTCAGGAAAGCCTTTCCCGTTGGCAAAACATAAATCGGAAACTTTTAATACGAGGGAAACAAGTTGCGTATCGATCGAATAGTTTCTGTTACGCAGATGTCTTCCTTCAAGCGCCTGTCTTAAGAACACAATGGCCGTATTCACGTCCTGACTGAGAACGGCTTTTTCCGCTAATGACGACTGAATGGTTACCGCATCTTCTTCTCGTTGCGCTTTCAAAAGTAATTTGGCGATTATTTCGGGATCGAGCCGATCCAGTAAGTTGGATATGGTCAAGGCGTCGATCATTTCTGAAATCCGAAGCGGTGTATTGATGGCCTGAAGCTTTTCGGTAATGATTGAAGGAAGTTTCGATGATAATGCAAAGACGTGACCGCTCGTTGTTTCAAGAATATTAAGCTGAGCGGCACGTTCCATCAGGTCGAATAGAGATACTGCTGTAAGCGGAACCAGGGTTCCGACAATATCGATCGGTAGGGGCGATGCGAATGCTTCAAGTACCGATAAAAAATCCCATTGAACCGGTGAGAAGTCGGGAAGATCAGAGATCATATGATTCCTGGTTAAGGGTGTCGTGTCATTGGCTGGTAGGGGTGTTTATATATCAACGTTCCTCAAATCGCTTTTTCCGGGGATGCCGGACATCTAATACGGATAGCTCAAGCACTGCCTGCGCCCCTGCTCAAATATACATTTGCCTGCGACCGTAATGAAGCGTTGAATGCGTATGTTATAATCATACTCCCATGCAATTTTAAATCAAGCAAAAGTTTAAATAACAACTTTATATGTTGAAATAACAACCATGAAACAATCGCCCGGAAACAAGCCGCAATCGGCTTCCTTCCGAAACATATTTATATATAAAACAATATGATAAAGCAACGGTTGTGGCCTTATTATGCAAAGTCGTTTTGATGATGAAATGATTAAAAATGCATTGTGCTTTATGTTTCAGCTGCCTGATAATGTAGCAAAAACATATCATATCAAATACATGCAACTGTGGTATGCGATTTGCTATAAAAAAGCTTGTGTCACACATTTTTGATTTTTCGAAGACAGACTGTCGTGCGATGCAAGCTGTTTTAGCTTAAACCTTTTTTGGCTTACGTCTTAAGGCTTGAGCTTCATGCCACAACGAAGAAGAAAATTAATTTTATAAAGGAGAAAAAACATGATTCGTCCAGAGGATGTTCGCTTTCACACACCCAGTGATGTCAGCTATGATTGGGGAGAAACCAATTTCTTTTCTATATATATCCCTGAACCCAACATTACGGCCTGGGTTTACACGATTGCGCGTGCGGGCGTGGGCGCCTTTGTTTCCGATATCAGGGCAATCAATGGCATCAGCCATCATGCGATGGATGCCATCTACTTGGATTGTCAGCAACATCTGCCGATGCCCGCGAAGCTTGAGGACTATAGCTTGCCGAACGGGCTGAGTGTCAAGACATCCAATGAGCCACGCGACTACCATATCCACTATGTGGGAATAGACGATACTGAGTTCGATTGGCATGTTAAGGGGATTATGGAACCTTTTGATATCAGCGACCCATCAATGGACCCGCTTGCATCAAAAGACCCCAATCAGAGCGGCTTTGGCGCTGCCTATTCGAACCATTTCGACATGACCACCCATGTTACCGGAACGACTAAAATCCGTGGACGCAGTTTCGAGGTCGATTGCGTCACACTGATGGATCACAGCTGGGGGCCGCGCAACGAACGTCTTATGAGCGGCATGGGCTGGATTAATGCCGTTTTTGGACTGGACTACTCTGTACAGGCGATCTTTAGCTTAGACCCGTGGGCCAAGGGCTGGGAAGCATTTAAGTTTGCCCATGGTTATGCACTCGTCGACGGGAGGGTGTGCGGGTTCAAATCCGGCATGGCGCGAGCCATCCGGCATGGCCAGTTTCCGGTCGGCTACGAGATGCGCTTTGTCGATATCAACGATTTTGAACATGTCCTGATCGGTACAACCATCGCTCAGCATCCTTGGTCTTGCTACAGCAACATCGAAGCAAAGCTCAGCATGGTAGAGTGGCATGCTGTTGGCCGAAAAGGCTTTGGTTATGGGCACTCTCAGGAAAACTGGCAGTTTGATCGTTTGGCGGGACTGGATTTCAGGGCCGGCCGGTGATTGCTTCATACAGTTAGTTTCCGACGATGCAGGTTTAGTCCCTTTACCAGAAACATGCACGTTTTTGCGTGTATATTCGCCGAAGGTGAAAGATGGCTTTTATGCATCCCAGCATCCGGCTTTGCCGGATTAGGCTTACCAGAGGGCTTCAGTTTCTTCCAATATAATCCGGGTGGCATGCGGCGGAAGCTATTTTTTATTTTGCTCGGTTTTTGGGGCATATCTGGAGGCGCTCTTTTTTAGCGGAACGGAAAGGCGCTGAAAAGTCATAGAAAAGGTGCCTGGAAGCCTTGTCCGCTGTGTTTCAGCGAAGGCAACAACCAACCAAAGGAGAAGGAGCTCAGTATGAAAGAGAACAGCAGAAACAAGCATGATGAGGGAGGAGCCGGAAGGCAAAGCTTTTTTACGGGGTTTTGGGTACTGCTGCTGGTATTGACCTGGGGAATTGGCAGTGCCGTTGCGTTCAACATTCCAACGGGGAATGACGATCTTTTCATCCGCTGGGACAACACGATCCGGTACACGCTGCAGCAACGGTTGCACGGCGCGGAGAGCAATCTGATCGGGGACATCAACTCCGATGACGGGGACCGGAACTTTGATGTAGGCATCGTGCAGAACCGGTTTGATCTTCTTTCCGAGGCGGATTTGA
>JAVEYW010000017.1 GCA_034003325.1 Desulfobacterales bacterium | reverse complement strand
TTCTCCTTTCCTCCGATAATTGTGAATTGCCTGTCGGCAATCTCAATATCAGAGATGTGCTTAAGGGGGGTCAATTTTGGGTTATCGTTTGTGCCCAAAAGGGGTCAATTTTAGATTAGCGAAACTAACTTAATCTGCAAAAGCACCCTCAGATAGCGCTTAACCGCCCCATTTTACCCCCAGAATGGACCATCTAAGTGGGGAATTGAGGTCAAACCGTGATTTGTGATTATAGGGATAAGCTCAAAAAGTACCCCAAAATCGACTTTAGAAGCCACTTTTCACCCCCGAAAAAAGGCATCACAGACTTCGGGATGCCGGCGAGGAGACGAGCGTGACGCAATGTTAATCGGGACACCTACCGGAAATCTTTGCGTCCTAGCCGTATTCCATGAGTTCTTCTTTTATGTATCCGATTTTATTTTTTGGCTTGCTTTCCAAGGATAAAAGCTGGTCAAGCGTTTCAAAAACAATCCGGAATTTTCCATCGGTATCTGCTTTGAGATTTTCAATTTCCCTGCGAAGCGCATCATTATCCAAAAGATGATGCCGGAGTTTTGTGAATGCCCGAATGATTTGGATGTTAACTTGCGCGGCCTGTTCACTGTTCAATACACTTGACAGCATCGCGACACCTTGTTCCGTAAAAGCCATGGGGGTGTATTTCGAATGTTGCCCTCGCTTTAAGATCACATTTTGTGATCTTAAACGAAGATTTTCTACAAGGGTCAATTCGAACATAGGGCAATCTGGGGTCGGACCAAGCAAAAACAAATAAAATTAGCTGAATAAGCTCAAAAAGTACCCCGAAATCGACCTTAGAAGCCACTTTTCACCCCCAAAACGAAGCCCCTAAGAACAACCCAACCCGGGCGAAGATCGATCGCGGGTTGGACCAATCAAAATCATGTTAACTTAAGTACTTAATCTGCAAAAGCCCCAAAAAATGGGGGAATCTAAGCAAAAACGCTCCATTCGTAAGAATTTTGTTCTTCATTTTGAAGATCGGAAGCTTCGGATAATCCAAACGGCTCTTGTGACTCCCGCAAATAGAAATCTTCATCTTTAGATTCGATTTTCCCAGTTCCAACCTGTTTCTTCGTCTTCGCCACAAACTCATCGCTCCCGATCGCTATACTTTCTGTCCATTTCGATTGACGCGTCTTCTTATTTTCTTCCAGCCCTTGTTCCACCCACTTAAAATGGGATGACTTCAAATCATCTATAGTTGCTTTACCGAACAAAGATAGGAGTCTGTTCTGATCTATGATCGCATAACGCTTCCGGGGGTTTTGAATTTCGTTGTAGCCGCTTTCCTTCCATTCAGATGGATGAGTTACAACACCGGCGCGCACCATGTTGATATCGATGTATACCATGCATCGGATTAAATGGTCATCCGTTTCAACAGCCGTGGCATGATAACGGTCTTCCCAAAAAGCACCTTTTCGCATTTTACGTTGATTGTATTCTTGAGCAGTCCGGCCAGCCACCAGTTGCAGCATTCTGGGAATGCTTTCCGGTTCACCTGTGTCATACACCAGCAGGTGGACATGATTTGACGTGACGATATAATTCAGAATCGAGGTCTCGTATCGTTTTCTGGCTTCAAAAAGCCATTGCAGCCATCGCTGCCGGTCCTTTGAAAATTTCAGCAGAAAATCTTTCTTGTGACAACGATGGGTGATGTGCCAAGCATGACCTGGTATAAAATGACGATTGGCTCTGGGCATGGCGATACTGAGCTTATGTGGTATTGATGAATTTTTTGAGAATGGCTAAATCGGACATCCGGGCCTGTGGATGTCTCGGAAACATCATTGTCCGTTTTGGGGCCAAACCAAGCAATTTGCCAATTAATCAGCAAGTTAAACTCAACAAGCACTTCATAATTAAGCTTAGGGCCCCCATTTCATCCCCAAAATGGGTTTTCTAAGAAAAAATGTCCCATTCGTAGGAATTCTGCTTTTCATCTTGAGGGTCTAAAGTCGCAGATAATCCAAACAGCCGGTGCAGAATCCCGCAAGTAAAAATCTCCGCCTTCAATCCCTGCCCTTCCTGCACCGCGCCGCTTTTTCGTGTCCGTCACAAACACATTGCTTCCAAGAGTTAAAAGTGGAGTTCGATATCCATGCTGTCATGCAAAATACGTACGATCTCAATATAGATATCAACTTGGCGGTAAAAAATGAGGTGCCTGCCAACATGATATTTCCGGTAACCTGATCTGATATCACCACACTGAATTCCAATTTCAGGTTGGTGCAAAATCGTTTGAAAACAGGAATCAAGCATGGATAGATACTTGTTTCTTTGCCATCGGCCCCAATTACGCTCTGTAAAACGACCTATGGCTTTCATATCCTCCACAGCTCTGGCGGTAAGACGAAATGCCGCCACTATCCGACGCTTTCCTTATCGAGATCTTCCGTCAGGCCGGTAAGAGTGTATTCAGCATAGCCGCTATTCTCACCATCTTCAAGAGCGCGTCGCAACGCTGCCATTTTAAAGTCCTTTTCCTCAAGAAGCCTAAGGCCAGCCCGGATCGCCTCACTGGCCGATGAAAAATGGCCGATTTCAATTTGGTGCGCAATAAATGCCTCATAGTGCTTGCCAAGGGTCACGCTTGTGTTTTTTTGCATTTTATATTCCCCCATGAATAAACTTTATACCAAAATATATTACATGTTGGTATATTTCAAGTCGATTTGTCGGATATTCCATTGGGGTCGGACCAAAAAAAAACAAATAAATTTAGCTTGATAAGCTTAAAAACTGCCCCAAAATCGACCTTAGAATCCTAATTTTACGCCTCAAAAAAGGGCTCTAAAAAACCAGTCAACTGAATGTGTATGCCGAAGGGGCAATAAGCGCAAAGAAAAATACCGCCAGTTCAGAGGGTTAACACCCACCCGTCCGGCAGGACGAATATAACACGAGCGAAGCCGGACCCGGTCGTACAAGGTGTGAAAACGGCATGCCGAGCCCTGTTTGGCCTTACGGTAAAGAGAAGAAAACTGCGCCAATTTATGCCGTTGGGTTTTATAGGAGAAAGCCGTATTGCCTGGCACCGTGGAGAACGCGCCGAATTTGTATGACCTCATTTTTTATAACATAAAAAACAAGATACTTTCTGATGATCAAAACTCTATATCCCAGTTTTTTCAATCGATCGTCTTTCGGGACCACTCCGAGTTCGGGGTTGGATGACAGATTGGAAATTGATCGATCAATCTCTTCCAGAAGCGATGACGCCGCAACCGGGTTATCCTTGATAATGTACTGAAAAATGTCATCCAAATCTCTTTCTGCAGTCGCCAAATAACGTATTTCGAGCGTGACGGTCATTTTATTTTATTTTTGAGCTTCTTCATAAGATCCGTGTGGGAAATCCCCTTTTCTCCCTCCGCATCCAAAACTTCAGCTTCCCCCAGCTTTTGATACAATTCAATCAAGCTTTGCAGGCGTTCGTAATGAGCCTGGCTCATAACAACCATGTCACCCTTGCCATTGCGTGTGATGAAAATGGGTTGTCCCTCGGCATGGCAAATCTCGGATATTTCAAGTGCCCGATTGCGCAAGTCAGATATAGGTCTTATCAAAGGCATATCGCACCTCCTATCATAATTGGTACTTTAAATTATCATAATTATGATATGCGTCAAGTGAAAATTTTCTTACCTGTTAGCAACAAATAGAAATGTCCGCCTTTGTAGCAAGTAAACTGTCCACTTTTCAATGTATATGGAAACCAACCAAAGTAGCTGGGAAATCCCGTAGTCTCAAAATATCGGATTTGGGGTCGCCAAGCAAAATCATGTTAACTTAGGTAGTTAATCTGCAAAAACACCCACGAATAGAGCTTAAATGCCCCATTAAGGCAATCTGGGGTCGGACCAAGAGGCAATCTGGGGTCGGACCAAGCAAAAACAAATAAAATTAGCTGAATAAGCTCAAAAAGTACCCCGAAATCGACCTTAGAAACCACTTTTCACCCCCAAAACGAAGCCCCTAAGACAACCCAACCGGGCGAAGATCGATCGCGGGTTGGACCAATCAAAATCATGTTAACTTAAGTACTTAATCTGCAAAAGCCCCAAAAAATGGGGGAATCTAAGCAAAAACGCTCCATTCGTAAGAATTTTGTTCTTCATTTTGAAGATCGGAAGCTTCGGATAATCCAAACGGCTCTTGTGACTCCCGCAAATAGAAATCTTCATCTTTAGATTCGATTTTCCCAGTTCCAACCTGTTTCTTCGTCTTCGCCACAAACTCATCGCTCCCGATCGCTATACTTTCTGTCCATTTCGATTGACGCGTCTTCTTATTTTCTTCCAGCCCTTGTTCCACCCACTTAAAATGGGATGACTTCAAATCATCTATAGTTGCTTTACCGAACAAAGATAGGAGTCTGTTCTGATCTATGATCGCATAACGCTTCCGGGGGTTTTGAATTTCGTTGTAGCCGCTTTCCTTCCATTCAGATGGATGAGTTACAACACCGGCGCGCACCATGTTGATATCGATGTATACCATGCATCGGATTAAATGGTCATCCGTTTCAACAGCCGTGGCATGATAACGGTCTTCCCAAAAAGCACCTTTTCGCATTTTACGTTGATTGTATTCTTGAGCAGTCCGGCCAGCCACCAGTTGCAGCATTCTGGGAATGCTTTCCGGTTCACCTGTGTCATACACCAGCAGGTGGACATGATTTGACGTGACGATATAATTCAGAATCGAGGTCTCGTATCGTTTTCTGGCTTCAAAAAGCCATTGCAGCCATCGCTGCCGGTCCTTTGAAAATTTCAGCAGAAAATCTTTCTTGTGACAACGATGGGTGATGTGAGTTCAATTTGGGGTCGGACCAAAAGATAACGAATAAATCCAAGCAAGTAATCCCAAAATATGCCTCGGAACTGCCCTTAGAAGGCCCTTTTTAACCCCGAAATGGCCCTCCTAAAAGCAAATCATCAAAACAACAGCGGCCGGCCATACCCTTTCGGCGGCCAGCAAAGTAGATAAAGAAAAACCCGTTGCCATTATTTATTCTGGGACTGTATGAACCAAATAAACCGAAACGTAGCACATAACGTCTCAAATATAGACACTCTTGAACAATTCCGCTCTCTCCTTGGCGACCGCATATGAATCGATTATGATCTTATCTTGGACCGCTTCAAAATTTCTTGCCTTGATCCAATAGGCTAAAAACACATCAAGTGCCATATTTGTATCCTCTCCATCCAGAAAAAATGGGATACTGTGCGAGTTTCGAAGACGCCTCTCAAAATACAGCCCGTGAAGCACCGTTCCTTTTTTCAGAAATAGCGTCAAATGCTGAATATGGAGCCACCACGGCAACCAGCGGATTCTTTCTCCAAGAATAGCGCCAAACTCGGATTCAATTCGGATGAAAAGGCCTTATCGGCCACAATGACGGCCATCTTCGCGTTTTCTCGGTATTTAAGCACTTCGGAAATTTCTTTTTTCTTCAACCATTCTCCTGTCTCTGCCACCACTAAAAGCAAATCCCAATCATTTTCCTTTATCAACTGGGCTGCGCGCCCGGAAAGCCGAAAGCGTTTGAAGCGGTTGAGGGGTGCCGAACAATTGGTTATTTCGAACAGCATCTTGGAAAGACACCTCAACCTCATCGCCTTCTATCATGGATATGAGCGTCTCACGGAATTTTTTATCGAGCCCGATGGACGTGCTATGATACCGAACAAATCTCTCCGCCGTAAAATGCCTCGTTGTCTTTTCAATAAATTCAGGAAGCAACTCCGAAAACGCATCCCTTGCGACAACCCGGCAATCAGGCGTGATTTTATCAATCCGAACATAAAATCTTCAGGAAAACGTTGAATATTCCTTCTGACCGCCTGTTTCAAAACCCTCGTTTCAACGCCATACAGAGCTGACAGGTCTCGGCCAAGCATAACCTTTTGTCCACGGATCAGATAAATCATGCCCGTGATGTTTTCAATAGGGATGAGGTCGGTCATGGTTGGGGCTATGGGCAATAGGCCATGCCTGGCGGCATTGGGTCTGGCTAAAAAAAACGTCCCGTTCGTCGTATGTTATGCGGTGAACAGTGAAAAGCTGGCTATAGGCCATGGACGATAGGGTTTTAAAACAATGATGGCGGGTCTTTTCGTGTACGCCAAGGGAATTATAATTTCGAACTTTCTGTTATCAAACGATTATTTAGTTCGCAATACGATGGGAAATAGCCATCAAAACTAATCAGTTTCATATCGTGGTAAATTGCTGTGGCAATAATAAACCTGTCTGCAGGGTCTTTATGATGATATGGCAGTGATCCTGCAAGGCTGGCAATAGTCGCAGTAATCGGCAACGCTGTCACTATCGATTCATTGAGTGCCTCTTTCAACCATTCGTCAGCAGATAAAGGCAATTCTATCCGGTGGAGTTTTTCCAGTAAAACGACTTCCCAGCATGAAATAGAGGATACCGCCAGGTTCTCGGTTGTTTCAATCAGCTTGATTACGTTTTGAGGTAGCGGGTCATCAGGCAACAACCAGCGAAGCCAAATATGAGTATCCATCAAAATCATCGCAATGCATCCCAATCTTCAATCGGGGCAACCGGCGCCATAATATCGCCAATGATCTTTCCTTTTCCCATAATTTTTTTGGACGGCTTTCTAATGGCCCTACCACTTTTACGGGTATCCTCCAGTAACAGGAAGATTGCCTCCATACGGGCATTGGGAGGTAATTTGGGTTGTTGCAACAGTCGCCCATATTGATCTGTTTCAACCAACATTTTTTCTGCCTGCATTTTAATATCTCCCGATTTGGGTGATGGCTACAGTGATACATGTTATATAAGATACCCTACGTTTCACCTTGCCGTCAACGGCCAACAGTATGCCGTTACAGGTATATAACCGATAAGCTTCGCGGTAGTTCACTGTGATCCAATAGGCATACAGCTTGGCCGCCGCATAGGGGCTGCGGGTAAAACGGCGTTTTTTCGGTTTGCGGAAATCCGATCATTTTGGGTCGGACTAAGAAAAATCATATTAACTTAACCCGTTAGACCCAAAAAATGCCCTGAAATCGGGCTTAGAAGCCACTTTTTGCATTCAAAAAGAGGCCGCTAAGAAAAAACGTTCCAACTGTTTAAAAGCCGTAAAAGATGAACGGTGAACGGTGAGCAGGAAGAGTTCTGAGGCATTGAAAAAACAAGTTATAGGCACTGGGTGCTGGGCTTAATTTCAAATGTCGAAGTCCGAAACAATGCCTTTACCATCAGGGCTGAATTCCAAATGCGATTGAATCAACCGGTAAAGGTGCGCTTGGGCAGACACCTCTCCGTGAACGAGTTTGACCTTCCCGGGCCGAACGGCCGCCGCCCATTGCAGCAGGTCCTCGCCGTCGGCATGCGCGGAATAGCCGCCGAGGGCAGGACGGCCGCGCGGATGCGGCAGGATTCGCCGTCGATTCGCACATGGCCGCCGGCAAAAGAACCGAACAACCCAATTTCCACCACGCCAAAGGCTTTATTCAAATATTCTTTTTCTGCTCTCAACTGAATTATAATTTGTTGTCCGGTAAGCGGAGAATCCATATCCATCTCGCATTTAATGCCTGTCTGGAAAATATATCAAGCTCCGCTTTATGTCAAACAAACGGGCTATGGGTTATACTATGATCACCAGATCGGAGTAGCGCCCAAGCATCCTGTCCGTAGTCAGAAGTCGAAGGGGCTCGGAAAGTGCCGGGGCTATTAGCATCCGATCGAACGGGTCACGGTGATAAAGAGGTAATTCATGCACACTCGCCGCATGATGGGCTGAGACCGAAAGCTCACTGAGCCCACTTTTCGCTATTGCAGTCACAAATTCTTTCGGTTCGCCTTCCAACTTGCCTATTTTTGCCTTGATTGCAATCTCCCAAACCGAGGCCGCTGAAACAAAAACTTTGCCGGCGTCAAGTATGATCTGCCGGGCTTGGCTTCCCAGCCTTGGCGATAATTACCTCAGTACCCGCAGCAACATCCTCAATCAATTGTGAAAGCTGAGCCTTAACCTCATTGATGTTTAATGTTTGTGTAAGCATGTGAACCTCCATTATATATGCCTCATCTTCACTGTGGTTCATCGCGCTGCCAAGGAAAAATTGGCATTTGGTATCGCCAGCCAAATTTGATTCCATTTTTATCGATTTAATTCGATGCCAAAAGCACCGGTGGGTGGTAGCCGGTTTGTTGAATAAATTCACCCTGGGCTATGGGCTATATCCGAAGCCTCCGCAAATGCGCAGGCATCCAGAAAATCAGCGAGACGGCGCCAGTGTTCCGTCTGAAGGCCACTGAACCTAACCCCGCATTTTCGTATCCGGAGATTCTCGGTGTCGCCCCCTTTCACGCCCGGAAGTGTCGCGGTCGATTGATGGATAAGCTTGCAAGGGAGCCCCGGAAGGCCAAGGCTTTCATCCAGCGTGAAGATGTCGACATGATGAATCCCCGCATCCGATGGCTCCTCCTCGCCGATAAACTCGAAGGAAAGACCGCCAAGGCTGATGTCAACGATTCTACCGACCTGATTCAGCTTTCTGTCAAGGGCGGCGAAGGTTCGTTTTCTCGGTTTGAACCGGGTGGATTTCCGCTGATTGTTTCCCGTTGCAGACAAATTGATGCCCCCCCTTCAGCGCCGGACTGCTTGCGGCTCGATTTCTTACAGCGGCTAAGAGCGCTTTAACTGGTGCTTTCGATGAGTATGACAGGCTTATAAAGCGACAGCTCCGCCCGGTCGGTTACATAAGACCGGCTGCTTGTAAAGAGCACCCGACGTTTCGAATGGACTTTGCCGCAATGCACGATCAGTAAAACGGTTTTTCTTAAAATTGATGCGCGGTGATTGATGTTGTGACGTGTCATGATATGACCGGCGTCGGTATCAGCTACTCTCAAGGTGGAAAATCGTCAAGGAGGAATTATAGGGGGTATGAAGTGGGTATTTTATATACCTCTAATTTTTTTAATCACTTTAAATTAAGATCGTTATATATATACTGCTGTCGTTATATCCGATTGCTGCTCGCTCAAATTTCAGCAAAGAGTTCATCAAGGGCGGCAGTAGCGCCGGCCACCGGATGCTTCGGCGCCCCGGCACGCGTTCAAATTCTTTGACATGGTTTGCTACCGGTTTCAGACCGGAGGCCATGGCTCGGCGCTATCTTCTCATTCTTGACTTGAGATAATTGGCGAGGTTTTCATCCGTGTTTTGAATATGGAGTTTTTTGCGAATATTTTTCCGATGCGTTTTTACCGTCAAAATGGAAATGTTTAACCGGGCCGCTATTTCGTTGGTGGAAAGGCCGTTGCCGATCAGCGTGGCAACATTGGCCTCCATGGCGCTCAGGGCCATGATAGTGGTTGTGGCGTCATCCAGGTGGGAGGTTAACTCATTGAGATAGGCGGTGATTACATCCAGATCCGGCCGTCCTTTTTCCATGCGCGCATCTTTTCTCAACTGATTGATGATCGGCATGATTTTAGCGGAGATAATCGCCGCAATCTTTTTCTCATTTTCCTTTTTCGTTTTCTCGATGTTTTTGGCCAGAATGGAAACCGCCTTATTCGTTTCAAGCAGCTCCTGATTGAGCTTTTCCGTGGCTGCTTGCTGTTGCAACAATTCCCGCTGCTTGTAATCCAGCTCGGTGTTGGTTTTGCGCAAGGACTCGGTTCGCTCCTCAACCCGATGCTCCAATTCTTTGCGCGTTGCCCGCAGCTCGGCCTCCGCCCATCGTTGATCCGTAATATCCCGATTGCTCGCGCGCCGGCCCAAAAACTCCCCCGTTTCGCTAAAAACGGGTTGGCAGATATGTGATATCCAGCGCAATCGGCCGCTTCGCGTCATGATTCTGAAATCAAATTGATTTTTGCTTTTCATGCAGGCGGTTTCACTCTTCAGGCAATTAAACTTGGGTTGATCTTCCGGATGCACCAACAAGAAAAGCAATTTTCTATTTTCCATAAATTCACCGGCGCGATATCCGGTGATGCGCTCACAGGACGGAGAGACATACACCATATTAAGATCCGGGCCTACCCAATATTCCCATGCATAGTTGTAGTCGGCAAAAATTCTAAAGCGCCGCTCACTTTCTAAAAGGGCGTCTTGCATGCGCGCGCGCTCCGCGATTTCAGTTTGCAGGGTCTGGTTCAAATGCTGAAGCTCGGCGGTCCTTTGCGCAACCTGTTTTTCAATATTGCGATTTAATTGCATCAACAGGTCTTCACCGCGCTTTGTATCCGTTGCGTCCACTTGCATACAGCAAAGGGCGATCGGCTTATTTTGCTCCAGAACCGGCACCGCGCTGGCCCGAACATGAAGAATGTCTCCTCCGGCGCTGCGAATATGCCACCCGATCGGCGACATCGGCTTTCCAGTTTTCCACACTTTATTCAACAGGGCCGTGAATTCTTGCGCGGCCGGTTCGGGCAGCAACACCTCTTGAATGTGTCGGCCCACGACTTCGTTTTCAGAATAGCCGTACAGCCGCTCCGAAGTTCGGTTCCATTTGAACACGGTCCCATCCTGATCAATATATTGCAGCGCGATATCCGGTGCGATATGGAAAACCGCCTCAAGGCTTTTGATCGCAAGCTTTTTCGCCGGCACCACAAGGCTCGGCTTTTGATCTTCCGCTTGAAGTTCTTTAACTTTTTCCGAAAGCGCAAGCGCTGCAACGGAATCTGGTTTCACTGGCATTTCTCCTCGGCTTTCAGCACAATTATAGCTTGATCAATTGCGAACAATCTGGGCGGAACAGTAACCTCCTCACGGATCGCAGGAAAATTATCCTCGATTAAATGGCAGGTGTTGTCAAGCCAAATATGTATATAACTAACTGGTTTTGTTTGTTTTACGATTAAAAAAGCATGGGCATATGTACCTATGCGCTATAGGCACTTGTGCCTATAGCGCTGGATAACCCGTTGCATTGACACTGTAATTTTTAAACGCCGATGTTGACAAAAACCGAACGACCTATTCGGTGTGGCGGGCCTATGGGTGTAATGGTTGGGGTAATGGTCCTGTCCTTTTTTGTCTTATACGCTCATGAGCCGCCGCGATGCGAGATGTTAGGCGCTATGAAACGGGAGGTGACATAACCTGGTTGAATTTTTTTCGTATGATCGCTGCCGCATCCGCCATGATGCGATCCATCAGTTCCCGGCAACTGGGAATATCGCGAACAAGTCCCATGCTTTGTCCGGCGGCAAGAACGCCTTTGCTCACGTCTCCGTCTTCCAGCATCTTTTTTCCGACAAGCCCCGACACATACGGTGCGATATCTTCAATCCTGGCATTTCCTCTGCTTTCGATTTCAAGCACCTTGTCCACCACCTGATTGTGAAGAACCCGCTCCGAATTTCGCAGGCTACGCATAATCAGGCGTGTATCCCGCTCATCATGTCTGACCAAGGCCAGCTTCACGCCATCGTGCACGGGTGCTTCCCGGGTGGCGACAAACCGCGTCCCCATATTCATGCCATCGGCCCCAAGCGCAAGCGCCGCGACAAGACCGCGTCCATCGCAAAATCCCCCGGAGGCGATAATGGGAATTTGAATCGCATCCCTTGTCAACGGAATGAGTATCAGGGACGTCACATCATCTTCTCCAGGATGTCCCGCGGCCTCAAACCCGTCGATACTGACCACATCGCATCCTATTTTCTCCGCCTTGATGGCGTGACGAACCGAGGTACACTTGTGAACAACTTTGATGCCCGCGGCTTTTAGTTTCGCCATGTAAGGCTCTGGATTCCGGCCGGCCGTTTCAATGAAGCGAATATTCTCTTCAATGCAAACATTCATGTAAGACGGATAATCCGGAGCGCGCAAGGTCGGCAGAAAGGTAAAATTGACGCCAAAGGGCTTATTCGTCATTTTCCGGCACTTTTTTATTTCGGCCCGCAGGGATTCCGCGTCTGGAAAGGTAAGGGCCGTCATAAACCCCATTCCGCCCGCGTTGGCCACCGCCGCGGTGAGTTCCGCTCTGGCGACCCACATCATGCCGCCCTGAATGATCGGCCGTTCAATACCGAACATCTCCGTAATTCTGGTGGTTAACATCTCTATTCTCCCGCATTTAAAAGGTTTGAGTTTTTTTATCCCTTTCGACCGAATCGCTGTGAATGCGCGCGAGAAAGGATCCGTCCAAGGCTTTCCGACACCGGCTGATTCGTGTTGATTCGAAAAGATGACGCCTCATTCAACCGGTCTACCCGTTCATACCGCTTCTTGATTTGCTCAAAATGCGCCAGGCGCGCATCTGATACGGAGCTACCCGTTTTTCTCGCGGAAAGTCGCCGGCGCAGTATCCTTTCCGGTGCGACACACTCGATAAAATGAATATTGGCATCTTCATCCTCGGCCAGACGGCTTGCTTCTTTTCTTTGATGGCGCGTACCGAAGGTCGCATCGAGAATGACCGACCGGCCATTCATTATTTCTTCCTGCGCCTTGAGCAGCAATTGCCCGTAGGTCAATGCGGTCGCTTCCTTGGAATAGATGTCCGTCCCGTATGAGACAACCCGGGGCGTCAGCATGTCTATCCCGAACAATTCCTTGCGAACGACATCGGAGTTGAAAACCGCAATATCCAGCGCGGCTGAAAGTCCCTTCGCCACCGTACTCTTACCGGAAGCGGGAAGACCGTGAATGATCCACAAGGTGGGGCGGGTGAAACATCGGGCATACTCATAGGCAAGAAGCATGAACCGGTCGATTTGCTTTCGAAGCGCCTTTTTTTCAGGGGTATCCGCCGGAATTTCTTTCATGCGAAAAGCAGTGGTTTTGGCGCGCACGATGGCCCGATAACATTTATAAAAATCAATTAACCCATATAAATTTGTGTCGGCTGTCTGTCGAACGATTTCCTTCAGAAAAGCCCGTGAAAGCGCTGCGTGGCCGAGGGCATCAAGATCCATGGCAAGAAAGGCGATATCCGCGGCAATGTCCGCATAGCGGAACCGCTGATTAAACTCAATGCAGTCGATAATCTGAATTTCACCGGTATCGTAAACATGATCGGTTTTCAGGTCTCCGTGGCAGTCCCGAATCTTGCCGTCTTTGACCCGCCGTTCAAACAGCCGCCGTTTTCGCTTCAAAAAAGCACGGGTCGCCCCTCGAACGATGGACATCATCTGCGAATCAAAAAAATCAGCGGGAAATTCCTTGATTTGCTTGAAATTTTCTTCGCAATTTTGCCACACTGTTCGCCATGAGCCCAGGGCATTGATAGCGCCACCGGTTTTTGCGTTTCGATAAAAATCGGCCAGATGTTGCGCAAGGCGCTCGGTGTTTTCAAATGTGAAGGTATGCGCTGCAAGCATGGCCGTCATCGATTGTTTCTCGGAAAGTTGACGCATTTTTACGGCATATTCGACCACAGATCCCGGGCCTTTCAGGGCGTATCGTTCCCCGTCCCAGTAAATTTTCACCACGGAAAGATAAATGTCTTCCGATAATCGGCGGTTCAAAACAACCTCCCGGCGGCAAAAATGTCGTCTTTTTTCCAAGGTCGTAAAATCAAGAAATTCCAAATTCACGGATTTCTTGATTTTATAGGCAACGCGGCCGGTCAAAAACACCATGGAAATATGGGTTTCCCGAGATTCGATACTGGCTGCAGAATGCGGATAAAATTCGGGTTGTTTCATGGCATCAAAGAGTTGTTGCTGATGGTTGGGTTTCATGAATCCACCGCCTTATTCTGTCTGACAAACAGAATCGGAAACTTCGGGCCGGCCCATGCCGGGAACGCCCTCACCAGACTACGTTTTTTGGGTGTTTAAGCCACCCAAGTTGCGTCCAATCGCACTGATCCCCGCCAGGGAAAAATCAGCGATATGCGCGGCCAGCTGTTTGATCAATTCCGGGCTAAGCGGCTTGCCTATCATATATTCAAGATCGCTGTGTTTGATGGTTACGAACATTCGGCACTGGTTGACAATGCTCAGTTCGCAAAACCGTATGCTTATTTCCTCCGCTTCCGGGCCGATAATGTCGCGAATAGTCTGGTGCAGCTTTCGCCTGATCGGCTCGATGGTATCGTGCCAGGCATTCTGAATCAGCCCGGTAGGGTTGACCATCTCCATCAGATAGAGACGGCCGAAGCGGCCCATATCACCCCTTGCGGTAAAATTCTGAACAAGGGTTTGAATATAGGCCCGCAAGCGGTCTTGTGGGGAGTAGTCGGCAATTTCAGCAAAAGCCAATTCTTCAAAATTTTCAAGCGCGTGTTGCCAGACGCTTCTGTATAAATTTTTTTTATCTTTGAAATAATAATTCACAGCGGCCACGTTTGCGCCTGCCCGTTGGCAAATTTCCGCCACCATGGCATCCCGATAGCCTTTTTGGGCGAACACTTCGCAGGCTGCGTTCAATAGCCTTCGGCGGGTTTCTTTGCCGTCTTCTCGTTTGGTCATGGGATCATTCCTGAACACTTATCCGGAAAAATTAATCGTTGAAATATTTTTGAGTGCATGTTAGCTTAATTTTTCTTAAATAGCAATTTAGTTTAATGTAATTGGATTATTTTAAATTTATTACAGCACAAGCCACCAAGGCACCCCAATCCGGAGGGAGAAAACACCCATGCGACCGCAAAGTCAAATGACTTTAACCATGATATTATTGGCAGCTGTCCCGTTATTCAGCCTGTGCATGCCAAGTTGCCAGCGCCAGCAGCAGGCATCAGCGCCGCCGCCCATTCCGGAAGTCGTCGCCCTGACGGTTCAGCCGCAGAAGATCTTGCTGACCATTGAATTGCCCGGCCGGACATCGGCCTATCGGATTGCGGAAATAAGACCCCAGGTTGCCGGCCTGATTCAAAAGCGAATGTTTACGGAAGGCGCTGATGTAAAGACAGGCGATGTCCTTTACCAGATTGATCCGGCATCTTTTCAAGCCGCTCTCAACAATGCAAAAGCCGCTCTCGGCAGGTCCGAGGCGAATCTGCCGGCGGCTCTGTCAAGGGCCGCGCGCTACAAAGAATTGCTTGCCGAAAAAGCCGTCAGCCGGCAGGATTACGACGATGCGGCTGCTGCCCTGGGACAGATCGAAGCCGATATTCAGTATTGGAAAGCCAATGTGGAAACGGCCCGCATCAATTTAGATTACACCCGCATTCTCGCCCCCATTTCCGGCCGCATCGGCAGAAGCAACGTGACGGAAGGGGCTATCGTAACTGCCTACCAACCCGTAGCGCTGGCAACCATTCAACAACTGGACCCCCTATATGTGGATGTCCCCCAGTCGACCGGCGACCTGCTGCGCCTGAAGCGGCGCCTGGAAGACGGTCGCGTCAACCAAAACGGAGGAAATCAGAACAAGGTCACCCTCATCATGGAAGATGGCATGGCTTACCCGATGGAGGGGTCCCTTCAGTTTCAAGATGTCACCGTGGATCCGACCACCAGCTCCGTCGTTCTGAGGGTTGTCGTTCCCAATCCCGACAACTTTTTGCTGCCCGGCATGTTCGTTCGGGCGGTGATGAAAGAAGGCGTCCATGAGCAGGCGATCGTCATCCCTCAGCAAGCGGTTTCCCGTGATCCCAAGGGCAATCCGACAGCCCTGATCGTGGATGACAAGGACACGGTCCAGCAGCGCATGCTGACGATCGACCGGGCTGTTCGCGATAAATGGCTCATCTCATCCGGCCTGGCGCAAGGGGATCGGGTCATCGTTGAGGGGATTCAGAAGGTGCGCCCCGGAGCAGCCGTAAAGGTGGTTCCTTTTGAAGGCGATGATAAAAACCCGGCGAACAAGGCTCAGACAGCTTCTCAACCGAACTGACGGAGGCGCGCGATGTTATCAAAATTCTTTCTGGATCGTCCCGTCTTTGCCTGGGTGATTGCCATTGTTATGATGGTGGCGGGCGGCCTGGCGATCTATAACCTGCCCATCTCCCAGTATCCTCCGATCGCACCGCCGTCCATCGCCATTGAAGCGTTTTATCCGGGGGCATCTGCGGAAACGCTTGAAAACAGCGTCACGCAGATCATCGAGCAGAAAATGACCGGGTTTGATGATATGCTGTATCTCTCGGCGACCAGTGATTCGTCCGGCAGCGCCCGCATTGAACTGACCTTTGCCCCGGGAACCGACCCGGACCTGGCCTGGGCCAAGGTTCAGAACAAACTTCAGCTCGCCATGGCGAGCCTGCCCGAGGTGGTGCAGCGCCAGGGGGTCAAGGTGAGCAAATCCACCCGAAACTTCCTGTTGGTCGTGGCCCTGATTTCGGAAGACGGCAGTATGGACGGCAACGACCTGCGGGATTATGCCCAATCCAGCCTGGAAAAGGTTCTCTCGCGGGTGCCGGGCGTGGGGGAGGTAAACACCTTCGGCTCTCAATACGCCATGCGGGTGTGGCTCAACCCGGACAATCTGACCGATTACAATGTAACGATTGAAGATGTGGTTGCAGCCCTTCGGGCGTATAATGTGGAAATCTCCGCCGGGCAGTTCGGCGGCGCACCGGCCGTGAAAGGCCAACGCCTGAATGCGTCCATCATTGTTCAGAGCCTGCTGAAAACCCCGGAGGAATTCAGCGCCATCCCGCTGCGCATCAATCCGGATGGGTCAGTGGTTCGAATTCAGGATGTAGGACGAACGGAGCTGGGAACCGAGCAGTATAATGTCGAAGCCAACTTTAACGGCAAGCCGGCCGGTGGCCTGGCGATTCGTCAGGCCGCCGGCGCCAACGCGCTGGCGACGGCGGATGCGATTCGGGCTAAAATAGAAGAGATGAGCCGCTATTTTCCCCCCGGAATGAAAGCGGTCTATCCGTACGATACCACCCCCTTTGTCTCGGTCGCCATCGAGGAGGTTTTTAAAACCTTGGTGGAAGCGGTTTTCCTGGTATTCCTGGTCATGTATCTCTTCATGGGGAATATGCGGGCGACGCTGATTCCGACCATCGCGGTGCCGGTGGTCATTTTGGGCACTTTCGCGGTTCTGGGGCTCTTCGGTTTTTCCATCAACATGCTGACCATGTTCGCCATGGTGCTGGCGATCGGCCTTCTGGTGGATGACGCCATCGTGGTGGTGGAAAACGTGGAGCGAATCATGAGCGAAGAAGGGCTCAGTCCCCGAGAAGCCACGGCCAAGTCCATGGAACAGATCACCAGCGCATTGATCGGCATCGGGCTCGTGCTATCGGCGGTTTTCGGGCCCATGGCCTTCTTTCCCGGCTCCACCGGCGTGATTTATCGACAGTTTTCCGTGACCATCATCGCCTCCATGCTCCTTTCGGTGCTGGTGGCCTTGATCTTGACGCCGGTCCTGTGCGCCTCCCTGCTCAAACCGGTGGCAGCCGGTCATGAACCGGCGGATAACGCCGTTTTTTTCATGCGCCCTTTTTTCCGATGGTTTGATCGCTCTTTTTTCCGATCCAGGGAGCTTTACCTGAAACTGGTGGCGCACTCGCTTCAAAAGAAACTGCGTTATCTGTTGCTGTTCCTGGTCATCGTCGTGGCAATGGGGTACCTCTTCAAGAAAATGCCCACCGCCTATCTTCCGGAGGAGGATCAGGGCATGCTCTTTGTTCAGGCCATGCTGCCGGCCAACTCAAGCCTGGAGCAAACCCGGGCGATCATGGAGACCGTCAAGAGCCATTTTCTGGTGGACGAAAAAGAAGCCATTCAATCCCTGATGACGGTCGCAGGATACAGTTTTTCGGGTACGGGGCAAAACGTGGGCATGGCCTTTGTAAGGCTCAGAGACTGGGAACTCCGGCAACGACCGGACCTGAAAGTAAACGCCGTGGCCGGAAGGGCAATGGGCGTTTTTTCAAAAATTCGTCAGGCCATGGTCTTTGCCTTTCCGCCACCGGCCGTCATCGAACTCGGTCAGGCCAATGGGTTTGATTTTCAATTGCTGGACCGGGGCGGCGCGGGCCACGCCGACCTGATAGCCGCGCGAAACCAGTTGCTGGGCATCGTGGCAACCGACCCGAGGGTAATGCGAGTCCGCCCCAACGGCCTGGAAGACGTTCCCCAATACCGGATCGATGTCGATTGGGATAAGGCCGGCGCGCTGGGAGTGCCCATTACCGCCATTCACAACACCATTTCAGCGGCTTTCGGCAGCGCCTATGTCAACGACTTCATTCAGTCCGGACGGGTCAAGCGGGTGTACGTTCAGGCGGACGCGCCCTATCGCAGCCTGCCGGAGGATCTGAAAAAACTCTACGTGCGAAACAATGCCGGCAAAATGGTTCCCTTTGCCTCGTTTGCATCCGGCTACTGGAGCACGGGTTCTCCCAGGCTGGAGCGGTTCAACGGCTTTCCGTCCATCAACATCTGGGGCGAGCCGGCTTCAGGCAGAAGCTCGGGAGAAGCAATGGATGCCATGGAAGCGGCGGTTTCCAAATTGCCCCGGACCATCGGCTTTGACTGGACCGGTTTGTCTTATCAGGAACGAATGGCCGGCTCCCAGGCGCCCTTGCTGTATGCCTTTTCCATCCTGGTAATCTTTCTATGCCTGGCGGCCCTGTATGAAGGTTGGCCCATCCCCATCTCCATTCTGATGACCCTGCCCTTAGGGGTCATCGGCGGTGTGATCGCTTCAACCCTCATGGGATTGCCCAACGATGTTTACTTTCAGATCGGTTTGTTGACCCTGTTGGGGCTGGCCACGAAAAACGCCATTTTGATCGTTCAGTTTGCCAGAGCCCGGGTGGATGAAGGCATGCGCCTGATCGATGCGACGCTTGAAGGCGCCAAATTGAGGCTGCGCCCCATTATCATGACCTCGCTGGCCTTCGGATTCGGGGTTCTGCCGCTGGCGCTCGCCGGCGGAGCGGGCGCAGGTGCCCAGCGGGCCATCGGTATCGGCGTCGTGGGTGGCGTCATAACCTCCACCTTTTTGGTTACCCTGTTTGCCCCGCTTTTTTATGTGTTGATCTATAAAGCACTCGGGAAACACCGTCAGCGTGAACGGGAACCCCGCACCGCTAACACCCTATCAGGAAATCAACGTCATGAATAAAAACCTGTTTCTTCTATTGGGTGGCATCCTCTTTCTGGGCGGCTGCATGTTGACGCCCGAATACACAAAACCGGAAGCGCCGATTCCCGCTGACTGGCCAAGTGGCCCTGCATATAAGACCGCCCGGACTACACCGGGCGCACCGAGCCCTACCGACCTGCCATGGCAGGAATTTTTCACCGATAAACGGTTGCAACAGGTAATTGAAACCGCCCTTGCCAACAATCGCGATTTGCGCCTTGCCGCACTGAATGTGCAACGGGCACGGGCAGTCTATCGAATCCAGCGTTCAGCGCTTTATCCGGCACTTGACGCGACGGCCAATGGAAGCAAGCAACGCATCCCGGCGGATCTTACCACCGAAGGCCACGCCCGAACCGCAGAGCAATACGATGTCAGCATGGGCATTTTGGCCTGGGAAATCGACTTTTTCGGGCGTATTCGCAGCCTGAAGGATCAGGCGCTGGAAACATTTCTGGCAACGGAGCAGGCCCGTCGCGGCACGCAGATTCTCATTATTTCCACCGTCGCCGATACCTACCTGACCCTTGCGGCGGATCGGGAGAATCTAAAACTGGCAAAAACCACCTTTGACACCCAAACATCCGCTTATCATTTGATCAAGCGTCGCCATGAAGTCGGGCTCGGCTCGGAGCTGGATCTCCATCGCGCCCAAACGCAGGTGGATATTGCCCGGGGAGATATTGCCCGCTACATGCAGTTGGTAGCGCAGGATGAAAACACCTTGAATCTTCTGGTCGGAACACTGTCCCCCATACCAAGTGAAACCCTTTCTGAGGATTTGGCGAACATTAAACCGCTTAAACCCATCTCCGCCGGGATTTCATCCGAAGTGCTTCTGCATCGCCCGGACATTCTGCAGGCGGAACTTCTTCTCAAGGCAGCCAACGCCAATATCGGCGTCGCCCGGGCCGCTCTTTTCCCGCGCATCTCACTGACAACAGCTGTAGGTACGGCAAGCAATGAACTATCCGGGCTTTTCGGCTCCGGCTCCGGCACCTGGCTTTTTGCGCCGCAGATTAATCTACCGATCTTTGACGCGCGGCTTTGGTCGGCGCTGGATGCCGTTAAAGCAGAACAAGAAATCGTCCTGGTTCAATATGAGAAGGCGATTCAGACCGCCTTTCGGGAGGTGGCCGACACCCTTGCCGTTCAGGGTACAATGGATGAACGCCTCTTGGCGCAGCAATCTCTGGTACGCGCCGCCGAAGCAACCTATCGGCTCTCCAACGCGCGTTACACCAAGGGAGTCGATAATTACTTAAGCGTCCTGGATGCGCAGCGCGCGCTCTATGCGGCACAACAGGGGCTTGTCGGTCTTCGTCAGACAAAACTCTCCAACCAGGTGCGACTTTATGCGGTGTTAGGCGGCGGTGCATAATGACACAAGAAGGATTCGTCGCCTGCCGATGAAATTTCTGTTCCGGGCGGTTATTCCCCATTGAAAAAAGGCGGAAATCCGTCGGTAAAGCATCCACTGTTTAATGCCCTGGGCATCTGCCCCTTGCCGGCACCAACAGAATGATTTCCGTGCCTTTTCCCGGCTGACTGAATATTTTCAACCCGGCGCCGATCATTGTCGCCCTTAACTCCATAGCGGACAATCCCATCCCCCGCTCGACATCAGCAGGATCACGCCTGGCATAGCTGTCGGGATCAAAGCCCTGACCATCGTCCTTGATTTTGATAAAGACGGTATTGCTTTGGCGATCCGCCTTGATCAGAACCGATTTGGCCCGGGCATGTTTGTAGATGTTGGTCAGGGCCTCCTGGAAAATCCGGTACAGGACAATCTGCGTTTCCGGCGGAAAAATATTTTCCAGGGCGTTTAAATCGTAGTGAATGGGAATGCCGGTTTTTTCGGAAAAATTTCGAATCAACGCCCCTAACGCGGCATTGAGTCCCAATGCCTCAAGCTGGCTCGGGCTTAACCCGTGGGCCAGCCGGCGAACATCTTCGATAATGCCGTCGGTAACCGTCAGCACCTTTTGAAACGCTTCTTTAAGGTTCGCCTGATCTTTTCGCAGCCGTGTCTTGAGGGTGGCGAGGTGAAGCTTGAGTACGCTGAGATCCTGCCCTGTCTGATCGTGAAGCTCCATGGCAATGCGGCGCTGCTCATCTTCCTGAGCGGTCAGCAATCGGGAGGAAAGGATCCGCAGCGTTTCTGCGGTCCGCTTGTGTTCGGTGATGTCAACAAAAACAACCACGCCGGCGGTGATTATTCCCGTCGCATCGGTGATAGGTGCGGCATGAGCCAACACGAAACGGTTCTCACCGGCGCGGCAAAAAAGCAGTTCCCGGCTGCAGGTTTCGCCGTACAAAATGGCGCGGGCCAGGGGGATTTCATCGGGTTGCAGCGGTCTGCCATCAAGACCCATCATCTGCCAGGTGGCCGTATACTCATTGATCCCGATCTTGTTCACAAGGGCTTCGCGATCGCCCCCTCGAATACGCAACCCAGCTTCGTTCACATAGCGTATCATGCCATTCGGCGCATCGGCAATGGCGATACCTGCCCCGCTCTGGTCCATAGCCGCTTTAAGAATGGCATTGGCCTCGTGCAGCTCCGCCTCAGCCTTCTTGCGCCGGGTGATGTCCCGTAAAAAAACCACCAATCGCCCGCCGTCGTCAGGTTGGTACTGAACACCGATTTCAACGTCAAAAACACTGCCATCCTTGCGGCGATGCCGCGCCTCAAACCGATCCTCTCCCAGCGCTCTTACCTTTCGAATACGAGCGGCTGTGGCTTCGTCCGTTCCATCGGCTTTCAGGTCGGAAACACTCATGGTCAGAAGTTCTTCGGCACTGTAACCGCTCATCCGGCAATAGGTTTCATTCACTTCCAGCAACTGCCCCTGCAGGTCCGCCATCCAGAAGCCGTCCATGGCCGTCTGAAGAATGGTCCGAAGCTTTTTCTCGTTTTTCCGCAATGATTCTTCCGCTCGTTTGCGCTCGGTGATATCGCGCATAAACGACACAAACCACCCGCCTTCGTCCGCTTGGTACTGGACACTGACTTCAACGTCAAAAATACGCCCATCCTTGCGGCGGTGCCGCGTTTCAAACCGATCCTGTCCCTGTGTCCTAATTTTCAGGTTATGAGCGGCAACGTCTTCGGCCGTTTCATTTACTTCCAGGTCGGAAATTCTCATGGTCAGGAGTTCTTGCGCACTGTAACCGGTCATCCGGCAATAGGTCTCATTCACCTCCAGCAACCGCGCCTGCGTATCCGCCATCCAGAAGCCGTTCATGCATGTCTGAAGAATGGTCCGGTGCTTTTGCTCGCTTTTCCGCAGCGCCGCTTCGGCCCGCTTGCGCTCGGTGATGTCCAAAATGGCGCAGGCAAGGCCGCTGATCTCGCCGGAAGAATTCACCACCGTGGCCTTGTGGAACACCACATCGTGCAACACGCCATGCTTATCCCGCGCCCGCGATTCGTACACTTGCGTTCCCGGTTGGGCCAATAACGCCCTATCTTTGGCCATGTGGAGTTTGGCCGCTTTGTCGTGCGGATGGATATCGAGGACGTGCCGGCCGATGATCTCGTCCTTTGTCACGCCGAATAAGGTCTCGAAGGCTCGGTTTACCCCCTGAAATCGGCCATTAATATCTTTATAAAATACCGGAATCAGAATGGCGTCCAGAAAATCCGCCAGAAACTCCCGGCCTTTTAGAACATCTTCTTCTGCCCGCTCAGCAGCCAATGCCGCCAGTTCCCGGCGCAGATTCTCGTTCTCCATCTCCAGCTCGATCTGGTGAACCCGCAGCTCATGGAGCAGCGTTCGGGCTTCTTCGGACCACAGGGCCTCTGTGTTTTCCGGCCAATCGGCAACCTTTTCCCCTGCGATCCTCTCGACCCGACGGCCAATTTCAGCGGCTTTTTCGGGCCTGTTGTTTCGGCTGTTCAATGGACACCCCCTGAAGATTCAAAAACTTGCCATGCCCAGAACAATCTTGTATTTCTGGAGCGATGCAGACCGGGTCCGGTATGATTCACTGTAATCGGATTCATCCACATCTGTCAATTTTTTCAACGCAACCAATTCAGCCCGTCCGCATTTCCCCCGCCACGGTCAAAAGTAGAAAAATCCATAACCCATGAAAATCAATTATTTTCTTGACATTTCGCCCTCGGCGCATTAAGAAAAATTCAAGAATAAACGGAGGTTGGACGCAGCAGTGACAAATGCTCCCGATATATTCACCCGACTCAAATGCTCCAGAAACCTGCCAACCCTGCCGCAGGTGTTGCTTAGGCTGGTAGAAGCCTGTAATGATGAGGGCTGCAGCCCCCAAAGCTTATCGGAAATTACGTTCAAGGATCCCGCGATCTCCTCAAAGGTACTTCAGCTTGTTAACTCCGCCTATACCGGCCTGAATGGAAAAATAACCACCCTTGAAAAAGCAATTGTTTATCTAGGCGCCAACACAATTAAAAATATTGCTATCAGCGCCTCGGTGCTTCACGTTTTTAGCCATATGCGCGGCAATGAATGGTTGAACCTGCCGGCTTTTTGGTGGCACTCGCTCATGTGTGCGTCCATCAGCAAGGCCATCGCCATTGAAACGGCCTATCCTTCACCGGAGGAAGCTTTTTTGTCCGGCCTGTTGCACGATATCGGCAAGCTCGTCCTGTGGACCAATTTCAGGGAGGAATACACCGAAGTTCTCAAGGAAGCCAACGGGGATACCGCCCGCCTGCTGGCAGGAGAAAAAACGCTGGGCGCCCCCCATCACGAAGTGGGTGCCTGGCTCGTCAGGCAGTGGAAATTAAACTCCTTTATGGCAGATGCCATCTTCTATCATCACCGCCCGATCGGTCAGGTCGCTGAAGCGTTGCCGTTGGTAAAAATTATCTACGCGGCCAACCTGATGAGCCGGCGTCGGGAAGAAATACCCGCAACCACGGTGACGGCTGCCGGCGGCATGGTTGATTTGGAATCGGAAAAGCTGGAATCCATCACTCGGCAGGCCGGCAAAGAGATTCAGGCGCTCGCCCGGTCTTTGGGTATCCCGCTGGCGGCTCCGGGAATTGATGCTCAACCCGACGAAGCCATGGGAAAAGCCGCTGGAGAAGCGCTGATAACGGAAGTTAAAACCTTCTCTCTTGTCTACGGAACCCTACAAAACCTTCTGGAGGCCACCAGTCGAGAGGAAATTCTGAAAATCGCCGAGCAGGGGTTTTCGATCCTTTTTGATGTGCCGCGTGTGCTGTTTTTCCTCTATGATGATAGAAAGAACGCACTGATCGGCCAGGCCGTTCCGGGAAACAGTAGCAGCCAGTTGATCGACCAGTTGCCTATCGTTCTAAATGGAAGAAGAAGTATTTTTGCAACCGTCTTTCATGGCAAAAGCGCGCCCAATACGGTTTTCCCGTCCAATGAACGCCCCCTGTCCATCGGAGAGTCGCAAATACTCCGGCTCCTGGAAGCCGATCGAATGCTATGCCTTCCGATACGGGTTCATGGAAAACCCATCGGCATGATTGTAGCAGGATTTCATGATCAGCAAGTCGACGGTTTTTTTAAGAAGAAAAAAATACTGGATTTATTTCTCGGCCATGTGGGAATGTGCCTGCACACGGAGAAGATTCAGCAACACCAGACATTGCTCGTTCAGGAAGAGCGTATCAAAGCCTCGACCTCGTTATCGCGCAAGGTGGTGCATGAAGTCAACAACCCCCTCGGCATTATCAAAAACTATTTAAAAATACTCGGGCTCAAATTGCCGGAAAAGCATCCCGCCCAAAACGAATTAAGCATCATTGGAGAAGAGATCGACCGGGTCGGCCTGATGATTCGCCAGCTCAATGATTTTTCTCATCCCAGAGCCGCCGGCCGGGCGCCAGTCGACGTCAATACCCTCTTGGCTGATATGCTTCAACTACTGAAAGACCCGCTCCTGCGACCCGCAATGATCGAAACACAGTTTTCGCCGGATAAAAATGCGCCGCCCATCATCAGTGAAAAGAACAGCCTGAAGCAGGTATTTATTAATTTAATCAAAAACGCGGTGGAGGCCATGCATGAGGGCGGCCAACTGATGATTTCAACCCGATATGTACCGGATGCCCAGCCGGACCGCGCTGAGGGGACAGACGGCTCGACCGGAAATCTGGACATTACGATCAAGGATAACGGCCCCGGAATCCCGGAATCGATTCGAGAGCGACTCTTCGAACCCTTTGTTTCTTCAAAAAAGCAAGGGCGCGGGTTAGGGCTGTCCATTGTGCACGGCATTATCAGGGAACTAAACGGAACGATTACATGTCATAGCAGTATCGGCAGTGGAACTACTTTTACGATTACCTTGCCAGTTTCCGGCAGGGGAATTTAAGACATGGAGGCACAGATGGAACCCGCCGGTAAAATTCTAATCGTTGATGACGAACAGCGTATGCTGGAAAGTCTCCAATTCCTGATCGAGCGCCAGGGATACCGCGTGAAAACCTTTGAAAACGGATTGGACGCAATGGCCGTGATGGCGCGGGAAAGGTTTGATCTCTGCTTGCTTGATGTTTGCATGCCGAAGATAGACGGGTTTGCACTCATGGAGAAAATTCTTCAGCAGCACCCGGACTCCCTGATCGTCCTGATGACCGGGCAGGCCACGGTTGAAGCGGCTGTTTCCGCTTTGAAAAAAGGAGCCTACGATTTTCTGCGAAAACCTTTTGACGATGCGGACTTGATGAAAACCCTTAAAAACGCGCTGGAACACCATCATGTTCGCCAACGCCTCAAACGCAGCCGTATTGAATACAAATACATGGTGGAAAATTCTCCGGATATCATCTACCAGTTAGATCCCGAGGCCAATCTCTCTTTCGTCAACCATGCCGTCACGCGGCTTTTGGGATACGACACGCAGGAGTTGATCGGCAAGCATTACACCGTCATCGTTCACCCGGAGGACTGGAAAAAATCCCAATGGCTGTTCAACGAGCGAAGAACTGGCGAGCGTGCCACAGCAGGCATTGAGCTGCGCATGCTGTATAAAGAAACGGCTTCTCGGCGCGAACTGGCCGATAGCCCCCATATCACCGTTGAATTAAAAGCGACCGGTATGTATGACGATGAAAACAACACATTTTTAGGGACTTATGGCGTTGCAAGGGATGTCAGCTACCGCAAGCAATTGGAGACCCATTTAAACCAATCGCAAAAAATGGAGGCCATCGGCACGCTGGCCGGCGGCATTGCGCACGATTTCAACAACCTTCTGATGGGAATTCAGGGGTATACCTCACTGATACTGGCGGATCCGGAGATCAGCCATCGCAACAACACCCGCCTGATGCACATCGAAGAGCATGTCCAAAGCGGGGCTGAATTAACCCGGCAATTGCTCGGATTTGCCAGAGGGGGTAAATACGATTTAAAATCAAGCGATTTAAACCAGCTGATCAAAAAAACAGCCGCCATGTTCGGCCGAGCGAAAAAAGAAATCAAGTTGACCCTAAATCTGCTGGACACGCTTTGGTGTGCGTCCATTGATCGGGGACAAATTCAACAAGTGCTGCTCAACCTATATGTGAATGCCTGGCAGGCGATGCCCAAGGGGGGAGAGATTCTGATCGAATCCAATAACATCGATGTGCACGGCGCAAGCGCCGTGGACCTGGGGTTGAGAAACGGCAAATACATTCAGATCTCCGTGAAAGACACGGGGGACGGTATTGAAAAAGAGCTTCAATCACGAATTTTCGAGCCGTTTTTCACCACCAAGGAACGCGGACGCGGCACTGGGCTGGGGTTGGCCTCCTCATACGGCATTATCAACAACCATGGCGGCGCCATCAAGGTATACAGCGAAAGAGGCGTGGGCAGCACGTTTGCTTTTTTCCTTCCCGCCACGTCCGGAGCGGCCGCTGAGGAAATCACCTGTAAAAGTGAAATCCACAATGGCAAAGAAACCATCCTGCTGGTGGATGATGAGGCCAATGTCTCCGACGTAACCGAAGAAATGCTTCACGGTGTGGGCTATAAGGTCATAACCGCGCGAAGCGGCATGGAAGCCATAGAAATTTTCAAGAAAAATCAATCTCATATCGATCTGGTCATTTTGGATATGATTATGCCGGGTCTGGGGGGCGGAGAAACCTATGATTGTATCAAGGCCATCGATCCCGCGATTCGCGTCCTTCTGTCCAGCGGATACAGTATCAAGGGGGAGGCCAAAGAAATATTAGGCCGGGGCTGCAACGGCTTTATTCAAAAGCCGTATACGCTATCCCAATTATCCGAAAAACTGAATGAAATCCTCCATCACGGCGGGAAACCGGATACTCAGCCGCTTGTACAAGCCGTCTAAGCGGCTGGTCATTTTGAATCTCCTGGTTAATAGCTATCACCTATCAGCTATCACCTATCAGCTATCAGCTATCACCTATCAGCTACCCGACAAACCCCGCACAGGGTGCATCCGTCCTGCATGGGGCAATCCGGGGATTCTTTTTCCGCCAGCCCCCGCTGATACTCTCGATACAAAAAGGCCTTATCAATACCGTGGTCAATAAAGTCCCACGGGAACCGCTCTTCGGGTTCCCGCAACCGATAAACATAGAAATCCGTCGCAGCCGATGCGTATTTAAGCACCTTTGGCCAATTCCCGCCGGTTTCATGGGCGGCCGTCAACAGCGTGGCTACCTTTCGATCCCCACGGGACAAAAGTGCTTGAATAAAGGCCCACCGCGGCACATCGGCATGGACACGGACATTGGCAATGCGGCCGAGTCCCGCCTTGATGTGTTTTATTTTTAATTTAAGGTCCGCAAGCGGCGCCATGGGATGCCATTGAAAGGGGGTAAAAGGCTTGGGGACAAAGGCGTTTACGCTCACCGTAATGGTTCCCATTCGCCCTTTAACCCGGCTCGATTTCAAGAAATGACCTTTAATGCGGTCACAAAGGTCCACTACCGCATCCACATCGGCCGTGCGTTCTTCCGGAAGCCCGATCATAAAATAGAGTTTCAGGTTCGGAATGCCTTCATCCACCAAAGCGTTAACCGCGCAAAAAATATCCTCTTCAGAGATTCCCTTGTTGATGATCCGCCGCATTCGCGCAGATCCGGCATCCGGTGCGATGGTCGCCGTTTTCACGCCGCTTTGCTTCATCACTCGAATCAGCTCCGGCGTAAGGGCATCTGCCCGCAAAGAACTAAATGACAATCGGCAATCAAGCGCTATGGCCGATTCGCAAATGGCCCCCAAACCGGGCAGATCGGATACGGCCGCCCCCATCAGCCCGATCTGTTTACTTCTTCCAGCGCCTTCCCGCACACATGAGGCCAACACCGCTGCAGGTCGAAACCGGGGGGGCCGATACACATACCCGGCACTGCAAAACCGGCATCCATGGGGGCACCCTCGGGAAACCTCCACCAGAAAACTGTCGCCGAAAGCCGTCTCCGGCGTTAAAATCGTACTGCAGGCGGTGGTTTCGGCAAGATTCCGGGCATATACCCTTTGAATTTTTTCAGGCACATCGCAGGTCGGTTCACAGGCAGCGATTTTACCGTCCGCGTGATAGGAAATCCGGTATAAGGCCGGTACATAAACACCCGGCACGGTTTTCGCCAATTGTTTGAGTTGCGCGGTTTTTTCCCGCCCGGGTTCAAAGGCCGCCATAAACCCGGGCAACAGCGCTTCAGCCTCCCCTATCAAAAATAAATCCACAAACGGCGCAATCGGTTCGGGATTAATCCAGCAGGCAACGCCACCGGCCATCACCAGGGGATGTTTATCTCCCCGATCCACCGCATTCAGGGGTATTTTCGCCGCGGCCAGAATGCTTACCAAATGGAGAAAGTCGCTTTCAAAAGAGATGGAAAAGGCGAGAATATCAAAATCCGCCAGCGGGCGCCCGGACTCAACAGTGGTGATAAGGGCCCCCTGCCCGTCGGGGGGGAATGGCAGAAAGGCCCTTTCACACACAACGCCGTCCAGCGCGTTAAATAATCGGTAAACCTGTTGGAAGCCGAGATTACTCATGCCCACGGTGTACCGATTGGGGTAAATCAGCGCGATGCGGGTTCGACCGCGCCAATCTTTATAAATCGTCCCCAATTCCCTATCTAAAACCGAAATGGGGGGTTTTTCGGATCTGCTCACCCTATTTTCACCTGGCCGGGTAAAGGATTAGTGCTATTGACGCCGTTAGACCCGCTATCAGAAACATACACGTTTTTGCGTGTATGTTCACTAAAGGTGAAAGATGGCTTTTATGCCTCCCAGCATCCCAGCCTTCCAGCATCCGGCCTTGCCGGATTAGGTTATCCCCTTTTAACAACAGCATGCCGCACAGCGCCCGATGAAGTCAATCCACGGCAAGCCGGGAGTTGCTCCCTAATCATTGGTCCTTTTTTCAATCGGCGAACTTTTTCAGGGATGCCCCCGCGGAGCCATCATTCCCTTTTTCGTTACCACTGCATCCCCGGTTTTCAGCAATTGTCTTCGATCACGCCGAATGCGCCGTTCCGGAATATGGGCATCATAGGTGAACTGACGCCGATCCATTCCGGAACGCCGTTCGCTCGGCAAGAAGACATCCGTCACATCGCCTCTCACGCTTTTCGTTTCTAAGCCCAAAGCAATGGTTCCTATATGAAGGGCGGCACCCGGTTGGTATTAATCCGCCTTTCTGCGTAAGAAAGTCGGCACATCCAGATCATCATTATCAATAACAATGCCTTTGTATCCACGATAAGTAGCGCCGGTGTCATCTCCCACCGCCCGTTTATGCCGAAGAAAGGTCGGCTCATCAAATTCCACTGCATTTTGCATGTCCGCGGGCGTAATGTCCCGAACCCGCCCACGCAAAGGTACCTCCAGCGGCTTTGATTTGGCCACCGGCTTCAGATCGGCGCCGATACCCGTGGCAATCACCGTTACCCGCATCTCATCTCCCAGTGAATCATCCATGACAGCGCCCCAGATGATCTCCGCCTCATCCCCGACTTCCTGATAGATTCGCTCGGAGGCTTGCGTCATCTCATCCATGGTTAAATCACTGGAGCAGGTGATATTCATCAAAACACCCTTTGCGCCGGCAATGGAACTATCCTCCAGCAGCGGATGGGAAATGGCCCGTTCCGCCGCTTCCACTGCCCGGTTTTCACCCCGGCCAACCCCGATGCCCATAATGGCCATGCCGGCCTTGCTCATGGTGGTCTTTACATCCGCGAAATCCAGGTTCACCAGCCCCGGCATCATGATGAGATCGGTAATCCCCTTGACGGAGTGAAGCAAGATTTCATCAGCCTTGATAAACATATCGACCATCTTGGCATCTTTCTCCGCCAATCCGCGAAGCCGATCATTCGGAATGGTAATCACCGTGTCCGCCACTTCTTTTAACGCCGCAATGCCTTCCTCGGCCTGAACCAGGCGCTTTCGGCCTTCAAAGGAAAAGGGCTTTGACACCACCGCTACCGTCAGCGCCCCGATATCCTTGCATATCTCAGCAATCACCGGGGCAGCGCCCGTCCCGGTACCGCCGCCGAACCCCGCCGTGATAAATACCATGTGACTGCCCTCCAGGGCTCTTCTAATTTCGGATTCGCTTTCGCGCGCGGCTTGCCTGCCGATTTCCGGATTGGCGCCGGCGCCAAGTCCTTCGGTCAGCCGCTCACCGATCTGAATTCTTTCTGCGGCTTTGGAGATGTCGAGCGCCTGTGCGTCCGTATTGGCCACAATAAATTTAACCCCTTGCAGATTGGAAGCGATCATGTTGTTAATAGCGTTACCCCCGGCACCCCCCACACCGATCACCTTAATTTTAGCCGTCTTCTCATTTTCAACATACGTAAACATGTGCATTCCCCCCCTTAACCCATTTTAGATACATCCATTCATGTTGCAATGACACGCCCCGATTCCGATTGCCTGTTTATTTACTAAATCATTTTTAAATCACTTCTTTATACCATCGTTTCATTTGCGCCATCACCCGGTTGAAAATATTCGAATCCCTGATTCTGAACTTTTTATCGCTGCTGTTTCTGGCGCCGAACAGAACCAGCCCCACGCCGGTGGCGTACATGGGATTATTGACCACATCCACCAACCCACTGATACCGCAGGGTTTCCCCAGTCTCACCGGCAGGTTGAAGATGGATTCGGCCACCTCCGTCACGCCTTCAAGCAGGGCGGAACCGCCCGTAACCACCACGCCCGAAGAAATAAAGCTTTCCATTCCCGCCCGGTAGATTTCCCGTTTGATCAACGTGAAAATTTCCTCCATGCGCGGCTCCAGAATTTCTCCCAGAATCTGCCTGGGCAGTTTTCTGGGTTTGCCGCCGGCCATGCCCGGCACCTCGATGGTTTCATCGCCTCCGATTCGCCGAGCCACGCATGCACCGTATTTTCGTTTTATTTTCTCCGCTTCGGCAATGGGTGCCCGCAGTCCGATGGCGATATCATTGGTCAGGTTGTTTCCCCCGAGGGCCAGCACAAACGTATGCTTGATGTTTTTTTCGGAAAATACCGCCAGATCCGTGGTGCCACCACCCAGATCAAGAAGCGCCGTTCCCAACTCCTTTTCTTCGCCGCTGAGAACCGCCTCCCCGGACGCCAGGGACTCCAAAACGATATCCCCCACATCCAGCCCGGCCCGGTTGGCGCATTTCACAATATTGTGCGCGCTCGTTACGGCACCGGTAACAATGTGAATCTTGGCTTCCAGCCGAACCCCGGTCATTCCCACCGGGTTTTGAATACCGGTCTGATCATCCACGATATACTCCTGCGGAAGCACATGAATAACCTCTCTGTCCATGGGAATCGCCACGGCACGGGCCGCCTCGATCACGCGCTCCACATCCTGTTGCGTCACCTCGGAACCCTTGACCGCCACAATCCCCCGGCTGTTGAAGCCGGTGATATGGCCGCCAGCGATTCCGGCATACACAGAGGATATTTCACACCCCGCCATCAACTCGGCCTCTTCCACGGCCTTTTTGATCGACTCCACGGTGGACTCGATATTGACCACCACGCCTTTTCGCAAACCAATGGATGGATGCGTGCCAATACCTATAATATTGATATCATTGCCCACCACCTCACCCACCACCGCACAGATTTTGGTTGTACCAATATCCAGTCCTACGATAATATTTTCACGTGCCTGCACCGAAACCCTCCTTAAAATCACCGTCAAACGCCCTCCCCGTACGGGGGTTCACCACCACGCGGTTTAGATTCGCCAGGTCGATGGCATCAAATCCCATCCACTCCGGCTGTTGGTTCAATCGATACAGCAATGGGCTTAAACACCGCAATTTTTCCCTGTAGCTTCTGTATCCCAACTTCACGGCCTTTTCGTCTGCAAAGGCATACAAGGTCAATCCGAGATCCGGGTCCACATGGATTCTCCGAATGAAGCGGTTTGGCAGCACCGAGCCTTTCTCCTGCCCTAGATACAGCGCCGTCATCAAGGCATTGAATGCCGGGCTACCGTTATCCGAAGGCAGCCGGATATCGGAGAAAGAAAGTCCCGTTACCAGGGGCAAATCGACTGAATCGGACGGCGCCCATTCTTTAAATATTTCCCCGTCCGTGTTGATGATGAATTTTTTCCCCAAATTCAGCACCGCCAGCGGTTCATTTTCCCGAATATGAATGATGATATGGTCAGGAAGCTCCCGCGTCACTTGGGCCTCGGCGATCCAGGGATGACACAGCAAGCGTTTTCGAGTCAGGTGCAAATTGACCGATAAAATATTCATATTCGGCGCTATCCCGGCCTGCAACAGCACCTGCTGTTTGGTCAACCGCGTTGCCCCGAGAATACGAATCTCTTTAGACCTGAAAAAATCGCATTGCGTCATCACGTCATAAACAAAGATATAGGACAAACTCAGGCAGATCAGCCCGAGCAAGGCAACGGTAAGCCTTAATCCCACCACCAGCACTCGGGTTACCGGAATGCCGGTTTTTTTTCTTCTGGGCCGCGCTCTGTTTCTTCGAATCCGGTCATTCCCCAACAAGTTTCACCTCCGGTTCAAGTTGAATTTGAAACCGGTTCCAAACCGTCTCTTTGACCCGGGCCATCAGGGCCATTACCTCCGCGGCTGTGGCGCCGCCCGCGTTGAGAATATAGTTCGCATGACGCGCCGATATAACCGCTCCGCCTTCGCGCGCCCCCTTGAGTCCCGCCATGTCGATCAATTGTCCGGCCGGCAGTCCGTCCACCGGATTTTTAAAAATGCATCCAGCACTGGGAATACCGAGCGGCTGAGTCTTTCCCCGCTGACGCATGATGTGGCGGGCCTCAGCCCGAAGCATCGCGGCATCGGCCCGAGTCAGCGTTAATTCACATCCCAGAATCACCGGGGGATACGCCTCGTCGCTTTCAACCGGTTCCCAGGAAAGTCGCCGGTTTTCCGCACGAAACTGGTTCCGGTTCAAGGTGCAAATCTCGCCCGTTGTCGTCAACAGCATCATGGCCGACAGCACATTCGCCACGGTTCCTTTGCCTGTTCCGGCATTCATGATGAGTGCGCCACCGATCGTTCCGGGAATACCGATCGCAAAATTCATCCCCTGAAAGCCCTGAGCCAGACAATACCGGCATAACCGTTTCATGAGAACACTGGCGCCCACGCTGATATGAATGTGTCCGACCGCCTCTTCGACCAATAGAATATGCTCTAAGCATCGGGTCGTCACCACCACCAACCCGCTCACGCCCCGATCGTTTACCAGCAAATTGGTGCCGCCGCCGATGATTCGGTAGGCGATTTCCCGCTCCCTGGCGCCTTTGATCAGCGCCGTCAGCTCCGCCGGGCTTTCCGGAATAATCAATGCCTCGGCAGGGCCCCCGATTTGAAAAGAGGTATAAGGAGCCAGCGGTTCATCAAACCGCACCCGGTTTTGAAACCGCTGTGCCAACCATTCTATTTGGGGTTTTTCAAGCCGTTTCATTCATAAAGCCTATCGGGAATCCTCTTTATCCGGCGTTTCGTTCGGCCAGTTTTCCAGCAGTGCCATGCCGACTTTCCACACATCCCCCGCCCCCATGGTCAAAAGCAGGTCGTTGGGCCGCAACTTTTTTTTCAGATTAAAGAGAACCGCCTGCGCATCCGGCATAAACTCGGTCTCGCGATGGCCGTGCGCACAAATGGCCTCGCATAATTGTTCCGAATCAACGCCCTGCATTTTTTCTTCGCTGGCGGCATAGATGGGCAGCACCAACAACACGTCCGAATGATAAAAGGCCCGGGTAAACTCATCAAAAAGGGCGGCGGTCCGTGAATAGCGATGGGGTTGAAACACCACGACCTTTCGCCGTTCCGGCCAGGACTGCATCG
This sequence comes from Desulfobacterales bacterium, assembly GCA_034003325.1. Classification (NCBI taxonomy): domain Bacteria; kingdom Pseudomonadati; phylum Thermodesulfobacteriota; class Desulfobacteria; order Desulfobacterales; species Desulfobacterales bacterium. The sequence goes on along the minus strand of JAVEYW010000017.1, from coordinate 82,469 downwards.
CGGCCAGCAACGTGGCCTTGATTTCCGTGGGATGATGCCCATAATCATCCACCACTAGAACCCCATGGGTTTCTCCCTTTACTTCCATGCGTCGTTGCACACCGGCCAGGGTTTCCAGCGCCTGCTTCATTACCTCAAATGGAATTTCCAATTCCATGCCCACGGCAATGCTGGCAAGGGCATTATAGACATTGTGCTGACCCGGCAGATTCAGAATAATTTCTCCCAGCACAGTGCTGCGATAAATCACATCGAAACGGCTTTGAAGGCCCTGGTAGGTGATTCGGCGGGCCTGAAAATCAGCCTGCGTGCTCATGCCGTAAGTAACGAACGGCTTTTTAATATTCGGAATCAGCGCTTGAACCGGCTCATCATCCAGGCAGAGAACCGCCCGGCCGTAAAACGGAATTCGATCGAGAAATTCGAGAAATTTTGCCTGAACCGCGGCAAGGTCCGGATAAAAATCCAGGTGTTCCCGGTCAATGTTGGTCACGACGGCAATCGTGGGTGACATTTTCAGAAAAGAGCCGTCGCTCTCATCCGCCTCAGCCACGATAAAGTCCCCCTGCCCCAGCAGGGCGTTGGTTCCCACGCTTCGCAATTTCCCGCCGATCACCACCGTGGGATCCAACCCGCCTTGTCCCAACACGGCGGCAATAATGGAGGTGGTAGTGGTTTTTCCGTGAGAGCCGGCCACCGCGATACTGTATTTAAGCCGCATCAACTCGGCAAGCATCTCCGCTCTGGGAATCACGGGAATCCCCGCCTGCCGCGCACCGATCACTTCGGGATTTTCCGCAACAACGGCCGATGAGGTCACCACCACGTCGGCGCCGGTTACATTGGATGCATCATGTCCCTGAACCACGGTTCCGCCCAGCTGCACAAGCCGCTGAGTGATATCGGTATCGCGTAAATCCGACCCCGAAACATAATACCCCAGGTTCAGCAACAGCTCGGCGATGCCGCTCATGCCGATGCCGCCGATGCCCACGAAGTGAATATGGTATTTTTTTCTATACATATCAGATGATAAACTTTCAGTCCGAAATTGTTTTTCGTGATGGTGTTTCCATTAAAAGCCGATAGCAATCATCAACGATTGCTTCCGCGGCCCCGGGCCGGCCCAACCGCCCCGACCTTTCCGCCATGCGGGCCAGGGCATGTGAATCGGCCGCATAATACGTGATCCGATCCGCCAGCAATTGCCCGGTCAGTACTGATTCATGAATCATCTCGGCGGCGCCGGCATCCGCCATGGATTTCGCATTTAACGCCTGGTGCTGATCCGCAGCATGGGGATAGGGAATAAACAGCGCCGGTTTTCCCATCGCGGTTAATTCCGCCACCGTGGTGGCGCCGGCCCTGCAGATCACCAGATCCGCCAGCGCGTATTGCGCCGCCATGTTCTCATAAAAGGCTGAAACCCGGAATGAAAGGCCCTGTGTTTCATAGGCTTCCCGAACAGCTGCTTCGTCCGCAACGCCGGTTTGATGAATCAGATCAACCGGCTGATTTCGAAGATGCGCCAGCGCATCCATCACGGCTCGGTTAATGGCATGCGCGCCCTGGCTGCCGCCGCAAACCAGCACGGTAAATCGATCCTCTTTTCCGGCTCGTGCGCCCAACTCCCCGGAACTTGCGGCATAAGAAGCAATCTCCGGGCGCACCGGATTGCCGGTAACCAGCACCTTTTTTGAATCGAACACCGGCGCCGTGTTTTCAAAAGAAAGATATATGCGTTTGGCCAAGCGTCCCAGCACCCGGTTGGCCATTCCCGGCAGCAGATTTTGCTCCTGAAGAACAATGGGAATTCGCATCAGAAAAGCACCCATGACAACCGGGCCGGAAGAATACCCGCCCACACCCACGACCAGGTCCGCCCCGAATTTTCCCAACACCCCGACCGCATGGGCCACCCCGATGGGTATCTTGATAACCGCCCCTAGTTTCCGAAACACGCCCCGCCCTTTGATGCCTTCGGCCGGAATAGCGGTGTGCGAAAATGGCAAACCGGCCAGCGCCTGTCTTTCAAACCGATTGCCGGTGCCTACGAACAAAATCTGCGTCCCTGAATTTCTCGCCGCAAACGCCCGAGCCATTGCAATCCCCGGAAAAATATGCCCGCCCGTGCCGCCGCCGGCAATCACCACCCGAAGCGCCTTGTCTTTCGGGAACGCAGGCGGATTGTCCGCAAGGATCGGCGACAAATTCATACCGTTCTCTCCGCGCCCACATTCATAATGATGCCGATAGCGGCCATATTCATGATAAGGGAGGTTCCCCCGTAACTCAGCAACGGCAAGGTCAGTCCCTTGGTGGGCAACATGCCGAGCGTCACGCCCATGTTAATCGCCACCTGAAGGCCGATGGCCGCGCTCAGCCCGAAAGCCACCAGCGCGCCGAAAGAATCCCGGGCGTTTTTGGAAATGATCACCCCTCGCCAGACGATCAGGCAATACAGTCCTAAAATAGCGAGCACGCCCACCAACCCCAATTCCTCGCCGATTACCGAAAAAATAAAATCCGTATGCGGCTCTGGCAAATAAAAGAGCTTCTGATATCCCTGCCCGACACCGGCCCCCCATATGCCGCCGGTTCCAAAAGCCATAAGGGAATGGACAATCTGATACCCGCTGTCGTTGGTATACTGCCAGGGATCCAAAAAACTCATCAGGCGTTTTATCCGGTACTCCGCCGTACACATAACCCATATCAGTCCCGGTACCAGCACCGGTACAGGCAACAGCAGGTGTTTCAATCGAACCCCGCCCACAAAGAGCATGGTCCAGGTAATTGCACATAAAATAATCACCGAACCGAAATCGGGTTGCATCAATATCAGGAAACTTAGAAACCCCAGCACCAGGACATGGGGCAACATGCCGATGGCAAAATCGTGCAGCCGGTCCTTTTTTTTGGAAAGCGAGTAGGCCAGATAAATCACCAACGCAAACCGGGCCGGCTCCGAGGGTTGAAAGGTAAACCATCCCACCCGAATCCATCGGGTGGCACCCCCCGCAGTCCTGCCAACCCCATCAATCAGGACCGCCACCAGCCCCACAACGGCCAGGGCAAGTATCGGGTAGGCCATCCGACGCAGAAAACGAATCGGCACGCGGCGGCAGATCACCAACGCCATGATGCCGACCAGGGAAAAAATGGCCTGCTTTTTCAAAAAAAACTGATCGGTGCCATAACTTTTCATCGCCACGGCTGAACTGGCGCTATACACCATCACCACGCCGATGCCGACCAGAAACAGCACCGGAAACAGCAGATACCCGTCATATGCCGGGCTTACGGTATACACTTTCTGCTGCTTTTCTAAAATTGCCTCTGCCATCAATGGATTTCCTAACTCCCTCATCCTTCCAGTTTCTTCACCGCGCTTCGAAAGGATTCCCCCCGGTGTTTATAGCTGGTATACATGTCAAAACTGGCACATCCCGGCGAAAGCAGCACCACATCCCCCGGTTCTGACGCGGAAAACGCCTGGGCCACGGCATCGTCCATATCGTTTGCCGTTCGGGTTGGCGCGCATGACCCCAAGGCACGGCGAATAATTTCGGTGGCCTCCCCGATCAGCACCAGGCAGCGAACCTGGCGTCGCACCGGATCACAAAGCACATCGAAGACACCGGCCTTGTCCCGGCCGCCCATAATGAGCACCACCGGCCGGTCAAAGGACTCCAGGGCTCTGACCACGGCATCCACATTCGTGCCTTTTGAATCGTTGACAAATTCCACGCCGCCAATGGTGCCAACGCTCTCCACCCGATGCGCAAGACCTTCAAAGGTGGACAAGGCTTTTTCAATATTCACGGGGGAAACACCGAACGCCAAGGCAGCCAAGGCGGCGGCGGCGGCATTTTCACGATTATGCCTGCCCTTGAGCCGAAGCCCCGATAGATCAATTTGTTGCCCCCGATGGTCCGGGGTTTGCAACACCAGGGCATCCTCTTGAAACATGGCACCATCCGATATTGGCGAGGAGACATTATACAACCAACGGCGCGACCGAATTCCTTCGCTGACCTTGACGGCAACTGCGTCTGATCCGTTCACAACGGCCGTATCGCCGGCCTGTTGATTTTCAAAGATTCTCCCTTTGGAGGCGGCATACGCATCAAAATCCGAGTACCGGTCCAGATGATCCGCCGTCACGTTCAGCAGCACACTCACCTTGGGCCGAAAGCTGCGCGTGGTATCCAGCTGAAAACTGCTGATTTCGGCCACCACGACATCCAAACGGTCCGGCTCCGATACGCATTCAATGAGCGGTCTTCCGATATTGCCGCCGACAAACACCCGCAACCCCGCGGTTTGAAGCATATGTCCCAATAGCGTGGTCGTCGTGGTTTTGCCATTGGTGCCGGTAACGGCCAGAATCGGCGCGGAAATTAAGGCTGCGGCCAATTCCACTTCACCGATAACGCAAATGCCGCGATGCCTCGCCGCCGCAATCGGCGCAATGGTCTCGGGCACACCAGGGCTGACCACAATCAAATCCGCGGTATCAAAAGATCGCGCGGAATGCCCGCCCAACTCGAACTGAACGCCCAACGCCGTCAGCGCAGCCATCCGATCCGCGGCCGCAGGTCTCTCCACCGCGTCGGTCACCGTCACTGCTGCGCCCTTTTCAACAAGCATTTTCGCAGCCGACGCTCCGGACAGCCCCAACCCCACCACCAGCACGCGCCGTCCGGCGATACCGTAGGGTGCCGGGGAACCCGTTATGTTCGAAGCATCATTCATCTTTTTTATCTCAATTTCAACGTGCTCATTGAGAGTAACGCCAACGCGATGGCAATAATCCAGAACCGCACGATGACTTTGGGTTCGGCCCACCCTTTAAGCTCAAAATGGTGATGCAGCGGTGCCATGCGAAAAATACGCCGCCCGTGGGTCATTTTGAAAAATCCGACCTGGAAAATCACCGACAGCGCCTCAATCACAAACAGCCCGCCCACCAATATCAACAAAATTTCCTGCTTGGTGATCACCGCCACCGTGCCGAGGGCAGCACCAATGGGAAGCGAACCGACATCGCCCATGAACACCTGCGCCGGATAGGCATTAAACCACAAAAACCCGAGGCCGGCGCCGGCCAAAGCCCCGCAGAAAACCGCTATCTCACCACTGCCCGGCACATGGGTCAGTTGAAGATAATCGGATAGATTCACATGCCCCGCCACATAGGCAAAAATCATATACGTTCCCGCCGCAATAATCACCGGCCCAATTGCCAGACCGTCCAGCCCGTCGGTCAAATTGACGGCGTTGGACGTGCCGACGATGATCAGGACGGTAAACAAAATATACCAGCCGCCGATTTCCGGTGAAATGGCCTTAAAAAACGGCAGGGTAACCTGCGTGGAAAATCCGGGCACTCGGTAAACCAGAATGCCGGCGACCAACGCCACCACGCACTGGAGGAGCAGCTTGCCCCGGGCGCTGAGACCTTTGCTCTGCTTTTTCACCTGCATCAAATAGTCGTCATAAAACCCGATCAATGCCGTACCGACGGTGGCCAGCAACACAATCCACACATAAATGACATCCAGACGGGCCCACAGGAGGGTGGAAATACACACGGCGAAGATGATCAGAATCCCTCCCATGGTGGGCGTGCCCGCCTTCTTTTGATGATCTTTTGGTCCATCCTCCCGAATATATTGTTTTACCTGCATTTGGCTCAGCTTTTTGATGGCCCAGGGTCCGAGCAAAAAGCATATCAAAAAGGCGGTCAAGACCGCATAGATCGTCCGGAACGTAATATACCGGAACACATTGAGCGCCGAAATGCTGACATGCAGTGGGTATAATAGATGATACAGCATAAGTGGTTTTCTGCTTCAGCCCGCTGTGGGTTTGGGTGTTGCCGGGCCGCCAGCCCAGGCCACCAGATCATTTGAAATGCTTTCCATGGCCATGCTTCTGGATCCTTTGACCAGCACCCAATCGCCCGAAGTCAACTGCTGTTTAAAATCCGCAAGAAGCTCCTGCCGGGTGCCGACAACGATGCCGGCCGGAGCCATTCCGCCGGCCAGCGCCCCATCGGCCAAATCCGTCGCAAATTGACCGGTGGCGCCGATTCGATACAGGCCCGCACGGGCCGCCTGTTCGCCGATTTCCCGGTGCAACGCCGCTGCCTGTGGCCCTAATTCCAACATATCCCCCACAGCCAAAAAGCAGCGCGCTCCCTTGCCCAGCGTCGCCAACATGGCAATAGCCGCTGCCATGGAGCCGGGATTGGCGTTGTACGTGTCATCGATCACATAAATTCCCGCCGCCGTATCCAGAACCGTGGCGCGCCCGCTCACGGCTTTAAATCGCTCAAGCCCGGATTTGATTCCCTCGGGAGAAATGCCCAGCCGAACCCCCACCGCCGCCGCGGCCAACGCATTGGACACCATGAATCGGCCCGGCGCGTTGAGTTCCACATTCAGCTTCGCTTCAGGCAGCTGCAACGTGAACGCTGTCGCCCGCCCTTTTTCACGCAGATTGACCGCGCGAATATGGGCAGCTTCAGACAAACCGAACAGCAGGACCTCATGAGAAACATGGTCCGCCAGTTTCAGGCATCTCGGGTCATCCGCGTTCAACACAGCAGTCCCCTTCGGCTCAATGGCTTCCAGCAGTTCCCCTTTGGCCGCCATGACCCCGTTCAGAGACCCGAGATTTTCGAGATGCGCCGGGCCGATATTGGTAATGACACCGATATTTGGGCGGCAAATAGCGCCAAGCCGCCGTATTTCACCGGGGTGATTCATCCCCAGCTCCGCCACCACCCACTCGTGGCCGGCAGTCAATCGGAAAAGCGTCAGGGGCAATCCGATTTCATTATTAAAGTTTTTCATCGTGGTTAGCGTGTTGAATTTCTCCGCCACCACGAAAGCCGTCATCTCGCGCGTGGAGGTCTTGCCGTTTGACCCGGTTATGGCCACAACACCTACACCGGCTCGCTTTCGGTGATAAGCGGCCAAATCTCCGAGCGCCTGGGTGGTGTCGGCAACGCTGATGCAGACAACCTGCGCTGCTTGCCATGCTTCAATCGGCATCCGGTTGACCTGGTTCGCCTGGAGAAGCACCCCTCGGCAACCCCTTTGAATGACGCTTTCGGCAAATTGGTGACCGTCATGGGTTTGGCCGGCAATCGCAACAAAAAAGGCGCCGGAAGCCAAGGTCCGTGAATCAATGCCGATTTCGGAAAACCGAAGGGCGGGATTCCCGCATACCAAATGGCCCTGAGTGGCTGCCTGAATGTCGGACACCGTCCAATCCATGTGCCGTGCTTGTATCATTTACGCCTGTCCGTCGCTGTGTTGTTCCAGCTTCCTCAGCACCGCCGAGGCGACTTCGCGGTCATCAAAGGCCACCTTTTGAGTTCCTAAAATCTGGTATGTTTCATGCCCCTTGCCGGCAATCAGCACCATATCCCCTGAATCAGCCGCCATCAGCCCCAATCCGATAGCCGCCTTTCGGTCCGTTTCGACCACAATGCCCTTTTCCCGGCTGCCCCCCAAAATCTGCGCTACGTTGAACCGCCGCGCCGTAACAGGGGAGATGCCGGAGACAATGGCGGCCACAATTTGATCGGGTGCTTCAGTACGGGGGTTATCCGATGTCACCACCACCAGATCTGCCCGTTCCGCCGCGATCTTTCCCATCATGGGTCTTTTCTTTCGATCCCGGTCGCCGCCGCAGCCGAACACGCAAATGAGTCGGCCCGTTTTTAACTCGTTTAACGCATCCAGCACATTTTCCAGCGCATCCGGCGTGTGCGCATAATCAACGAAGACGAACCGACCAGTCTTGTTTTCAACCGGGGCCAGTCGTCCGGGAACCTGCTTCAAGGCATCTATGCCCTCCCGTATCGCGGAAAGCGGAAGATTCAGCGCCAAACTGATACCCACGGCACAGAGAATATTTTCCAGGTTATACCGGCCCACCAGAGAAGAGCGAAACGAAAACCGACCGGCAGGCGTGTGAATGCCGCCTCGAATGCCGCTACCATCCCGAATGCAATCCACCGGCCTGATTGAACAGGTCTCTTCCGATCCGTAGGAGATAACCTTTCGCGCAGGGGTTCTTCCGGTCAACAGGCCAATCAGCTCTCGGCCATGGGCGTTGTCGCAGTTGATCACGGCCACAGCCCGATCCTTTTTGGGCCCCTCTTCAAGCAGCTCGGTAAACAACCGTTTTTTGCAGGCCCAGTAATTCGCCAGGGTGCCGTGATAATCCAGGTGGTCCTGCGTCAGATTGGTAAATGCCGCCACATCGAGCCGGCACGCCGCCACTCTGGACAAATCGATGCCGTGTGAAGAAGCTTCCATGGCCACATGGGTAATTCCGTTGGCCCGCATCTCGGCCAGTATCCGTTGCAGGTCAAGCGATTCAGGGGTTGTCACCGGTGCATCGATACATTTTCCGGCATAGCGGTAGTTAATGGTGCCAATCACCCCGGAAGCCTTGCCCGCTTTGGCAAGAATGCTCTCCATAATATAGGTTACGGTGGTCTTGCCGTTGGTGCCGGTGATGCCGATCAGCACGAGCGCGTCAGAAGGGGCGCCATAAAAACAGGCGGAAATTTTGGCCAGCGCATTTCTGCTGTCCGTCACCTGTGCCCATGGCACATCGGTTTTGACCGGTTGTTGCGCGATGACGGCCACCGCGCCGCGGAATAGGGCATTCTCGATAAAGTCGTGACCGTCGGCCGCATGCCCGGCAATCGCCACGAAAAGCCCACCCGGTTCAACGGACTGAGATCGGTAATGAACGGACTGAATATCCGGATCATTCCCCTCGGCCCCTTGCGTCAACGTACAATGAATGGGGTCGATGCCGGCCGTTTTGAGCAGCAGTGAAAACTTCACCCGCGCACCCCCCGTTTCAGCGATGCCGTCAGGCCGCCCTCGGGTCGCCCGGTTTCCGGATGCATGTAATTGATCAATTCCAGAGCGATCTTTCGAAATGCCGGCGCAGCCACGAGCCCGCCGTAATGGACTTTTTTCGGTTCATCCACCATCACAAGAATGGTGGCCATCGGTTGCGCCACCGGGAAAAACCCGACAAAGGAAGCAATATATTTTCCCCGCGCGTACCCGCCCCCGCCATCCACCTTTTGCGCCGTACCGGTTTTACCGGCAATGCGGTAGCCTTCTATCGCCGCTTCCTTGGCGGTGCCGCCTTCCCGGGTCACGGTTTCAAGCATGCGGGCGACAGCACGCGCGGTGCCGGGGGAAACCGCCTGGCGAACCTTTTGGGGTGAAAAACGCTTCACAAGCCGTCCGCCCGCATCCGTGATCGCTTCCACGATATAAGGCTTCATTAACATGCCGTCATTGGCAATGGCGCTAACGGCAGTGACGAGCTGCACCACGGAAACGGAAACCCCCTGGCCGAATGCAATGGCACATGCATCTATGGGCGTCCAGCGATCGAACGGCAACAGAAAACCGTTGCTTTCTCCCGGACAATCAATACCCGTTTTTTCACCAAACCCGAAGTCTTTCAAGGTCGTATGCAATGCCGAAGCACCGATTCGAGCACCCACCTTTGCCGCGCCGATATTGCTGGATACCTGAACAATCTCCTGAAGTGTCAGCCGTTCATGGGGGTGGGTATCGCGAATCGTGTGCCGGCCGACCCGGAACGAGCCGTTCTCGCAGAAAAATTGCGTCTCCGGCGTCAGCCCGCCGTGTTCGAGCGCGGCGGCCGCCGTAAACATTTTCAGGGTGGAGCCCGGCTCGAACGGATCCGTGATAGCCCGGTTCCGCAATATTTCCTTGGGGAAATTCGCATAAGCATTCGGATTGAAAAACGGGTAATGGGCCAGGGCCAAAACAGCGCCGGTGGACGGAGACATGACAATGGCGATACCGGACTTGCCATCGAACTTTTGAACCGCCTCAGCAAGGGCCTCTTCAACAACGTATTGAATCGTCCGGTCAATGGTCAGCACCACATTATTCCCGGCCGGAACCAGCGCTTCTGCGTTTTCGGATACATTACAGTTTCCGAGAGGATCGGCCTGGCCCGGGGAAAATCCTTTTCCGAGCGCATCTTTCAAAACGGTGAGACGGCGCGTATCCCCCTTAAGGTCCTGTTCATACCGAAATTCGATCCCCTCCAAGCCCCGGCCGTCAATGCCGACAAAGCCCATCACCTGGGCCGCCAGGGTTCGGCTCGGATAAAAGCGCTGATGTTCCTGCCGAAAAGCGATGCCCGGCAAAGACAGCGCCATAACAGACTCGGTTTCCCGGGGGGTTATCTGACGCTCCACCCACACAAAGGGGCTTTTCGAGGAAAGCCGCTTGATCAGTTCTTTTCCGTCGAGATTTAAAGCACCGGCCAACGCGCTGGCCGTCTCAACCCTGTTTTGTATGCAACCCGGGTTGGCGCCAATAGATGTGGCGTCCACACTGAGGGCCATCTCCCGAAAATTCCGGTCAAAGATGGTGCCGCGTTTTGCCTGCTGCTCGTAGGTTCTCTCATATTGGTTCGATGCCCGCTGCGAAAGCCAGTCACCATGAAAAGCCTGCAAATAAACCGCCCTGCCGCCGACGGCGGCAAACCAAAGGCTCATAAGAACGCCGACGACAACGATGCGTCGTTTTATCGGGTCGTTTCGGGTTCGCTTCATTCCATATCAATCGTTTGTTGTTTGCCGGGAGATACCAGCCCGAATTGCTCCCGGGCAATGCGGGCAATCCGGCCGGGTGATTTTAACCGCGCCAATTCGACTTTAAGCGTTTCGCGCACGGCCAGAAGCCGTCTTTGCTCCGCCAGCACTTCCATGATTTCATATCCTCTCCGGACGTTTTGCACCCGGCACCAGGCATAAATCAGCAATTGACTGATAAACACCATCATCACGAGAATCCAAATACTGGTCCATTTCCTGTAGGCACTCCCTCGCTGCGATTGTTTGGGCGGCATCGATTACTCCATGCGCTTATCCTGCAGCCTCACCCGAAACAGGCTGCGGCCTAAAGTTTTTCCACTGCCCGAAGCCGAGTGCTGCGGGCCAGGGGATTGTCTGCAATTTCAGCGGGCGTAGGCCGCATAACCTTTCGGGTCAGCATCCGAACCAAGGGCTTTTTCCCACACACGCAAATCGGAATCTCCTTGGGGCATGTGCACCCCGAGGCCCAGAATTTCATGCGTCTCTTTACTTCCCGATCTTCCAGGGAATGAAAGGAAAGAATGCAGAGGCGGCCCTTGGGCGCGAGGCAGTCGAGCGCCGTTTCCAAAAAGCCCGTCAGCACATCCAGCTCCCGGTTCACCGCAATTCGAAGCGCCATGAAGGAGCGGGTGGCCGGGTGAATCCGTTCTTTGGCGGCCGCCTTGGCCGGAACCGCAGCGGTAATGATCTCGGCCAGTCTTCGACTGGTTCGAATCGGCGCTTCGCCCCGCGCCGCCACAATCCGCCCAGCAATCCGTTTGGCCCACCGTTCTTCGCCATAGGTGCGAATAATATGGGTCAGCTCCCGAGCGTCCAAGCCGTTGACCAGCGCTTCGGCCGTAGGGCCCACTGCCGGATTCATTCTCATATCGAGCGGTTCGTCTCGCATGAAACTAAAGCCTCGTCCACTGGCTTCAAGCTGATAAAGGGAGATTCCAAGATCGAGTAAAATACCATCGACGGCCGGAATATTGAGCCGCAAAAGAATGGCCGGCAGGTTTTGAAAGTTTTCGTGGAACAGGTGGTGCTCACACGCATAGGAAGCAAGAACCACTTCAGCGTTTTTTACGGCCGCCGGATCCTGATCGATTCCGATCAACCGCCCCCCCGGTGAAATGCGCTTACAAATCCGCTTGGCATGCCCCCCACCCCCGAGGGTGCCGTCGACATAAATTTTTCCCGGTTGACAATTCAAGCACGCAAGCACTTCTTCGGGCATGGCTGAGGGGTGGCGAGTCGGCATGGCATTATAGTCCGAGTTTGGCTATTTCGTTGCTGAAGTCCTCCTCTTTCAGATCTTCCTCATGATGCATTTCCTCTAGGTCCAACTTCTCCTTGGACCATATTTCGAAGTGATCGAGCACACCCACCAGACTAATCTCTTTATCCAATGCGCCGTATTCCCGCAGCACCGGTGGAATCAACACCCGTCCTTGCCGATCAACCTGGCATTTAAATGCCGCGCCAATAAAAATACGCCGGAACCGGCGCATTTTAGCACTTTTATCGACCGTCGCCAGCAATCGCTCCTCGATTTTGCTCCATTCATCCATGGGATAGGCAACAAGACATCCGTCCATTTTGGAGATCATGAGGGTTTCCTCCCCCTTGGCACGGATAACATCCCGAAAGCGAGTGGGGATGATAAATCGTCCCTTCTCATCAATGGTATGATTGGAACTACCTCGAAACATTTCGCTCCCCATATATCCACTTTAATCCACTTTAAACCGTTAAAACCCTATTTAAGGGCCAATGTCAAGATAAAAATACTGAATTACGCCACATTTAAAAGGACATAGCACCTTATTTTTATAATAAAAATATCCAAAATTGATGGGCCATTCGTCCGGTGGGGAGCAAAGTGGGTGGTTTATCCGAAAACACCCCCTGCGGCAGAAATAACCCTCACCCGAAAGCATTCAAGGCCTTGACAACATACACGCGGAACGATAAAGTATGTCCAACAATTTCAAAGAATAAAACGGGTGCGGCCCCCCAATGCGCGCTGTCGTTTATTTTAAGGATCTTACATTATGCCGCCCGAACCGGAACAACACCCGATTGAGACCCGAACACAGAAGATCGGCACCTTGCTCGTAAACGAAGGGTATGTCCACGCATCGGATATTGATACCGCCCTGGAAATTCAAAAGCAGGAGGCGTGTCAGGCCGCGCTTCCCCTGGGCAAACTTCTTGTAAAAAAAGGGCTTATCCGCGCGAACCAGCTTCAGCGCCTGTTGGCTCACACGGAGCTTCGCAACCACATCGGCGCTTATACGGTAGAAACCGGCCTTTTGGACCCGGCCACGCTCGATACCATTATCCAACATAAAAGCGCGGATATTCCGCTGGATGAAGCGTTATTGCGGCAAGGCGTTATCACACGAGCGCACCTGAGGGGTTTTCTTGAGCGAACACTGGATGACATTCGGCTGGGAAAACTGGCCGTGACGCTTAACCTGATCAGCGAATCGGACCTGGCAAGCGCCGTGCGCGCCAAAAAATTACCCAGAACCATTGGTGAAATTCTTTGCGACCTGCATTTGATCACCCCCATCGATTTAAACACCGTCCTGTCAAAATACCGCAAACATTTAAAACTCGGCCGGATTCTGATCCGGCAAGGCGCCATTGATGAAACAGTGCTCGCAACCGTCCTTTCAGCACAGAAAAATCGCGCCGAACCGATCGGAAAAATATTGCTGCAAGAGGGGCTCATCACGGAAACCCAACTCTATGAGGCCATTTCCATTCAATACAATCTTCCGTTCAAACAATATGACCGGCTGATCTTTTCCGCCAATCAAAGAGACGCGTTAACCGATATTATCGGCCATGATTTTGCCCGGCGGTTTCATGTCCTGCCGGTGAGCCTTGATAAAAATCATCTAACCGTCGCCATATCCGATCCGGAAAGCATCAAAGTGATTCGCGCACTGAGGACAAAGCAGATTGATTTGAGAATCGAGAGCACACTGATCACCAAAAAATCTTTTGAAAGACTCTTTCGACTGATCTATATGAACCCGTCACCGGTACCCCGGCTAAAACCGAAGCAATTGACGGTTGACGAAACACAAACCGCCATCGCCGATGGCGCCATCGTCAGCATCGAGTTGTTGTCACACCCTGACGCTCAGGCGGAAGCAGTGGCGCGACTTCACAGTGCCTACGAAAAACTGGCCATCGCCAGGGGATTGCGCGCTCAGCCCGCCGAGCTGAAACTGTTCAGTGAGTTTATACGGAACCATCTTCAGAAAATCTGCCAAATCCATCATTGTGATCGGGTGCTGTTTCGAATTATCGCGATGAAATCGGGGGGCGCTATTACGGCCGTACCGGCCGGCAACCCATTCCATACCGTGAGGGAGTCATGCCACGAATCATTACCGTAACCAGCGGCAAGGGCGGCGTGGGCAAAACCAATATCAGCGTCAATCTTGCCCTTCAGTTGGCCACCCGGGGATATCGCACCTGCCTGTTTGATGCGGATATGGGACTTGCCAATATCAATATTTTGCTGGGAATCTATCCGGAGGTCAATCTAGCGCATGTGATCAATGGGGAAAAAACCCTCTCCGACATCATCATTCACAACTATATGGGAATTGATATCGTTCCGGGCGGCACGGGAATTTCCAAGCTGGCAAATCTTCAAGCGGAGCAAATCGAACCAATTCTAACTGAATTCAAGATGCTCGATGACTACGACTTTGTCATTTTCGATACGTCCGCCGGCGCCGGCGGGGATGTGACCGCCTTTTGTCGCGCCGCCTCACAGATGCTGCTGATTATCACACCCGAGCCGACATCCCTCACCGACGCCTATTCCCTGCTGAAAATTTTAAGCGCACAAGGATTTACAAAGCACGTCCTGGTGGCCGTCAACCAGGCTCGTCATTTACAGCATGCCAAGATCCCTTATCTGAGCCTGAGCCGAACCGTGGCGAAACACCTTCCCTTGAAAATCTCCGCCATCGGATTTATCACGCAGGATGCCCATGTCACCGAGGCGGTGAGGCTTCAAAAGCCCTTTATATCCTTATATCCAAAGGCCATGGCGTCGATATGTATTCGTAAAATAGCGGAACGGTTGATCTCCGGGAAAGTGAGCGATCACTCACTCACGGATATGAAAACATTCTGGTCGGAGTATCTGGGACTGCGTGATCCGGTGGAAAAGCAACCCAAGCCGCAACAGGCTGAATCCTCCCCCTTGCCCGTCTCGAATACTTCCCCTGCGGGTTTGGAGCCGGTGCTGAACGAAATCGCGCATAGCCTTTCGGCTATATCCGTACAACTCGGTGCCATTCGCCAACTGATGGAACTGCGGCTAAAACGCAAAGCACCCAGCGTCGCTCATCAGCACCCGGCAACCGATAATTCACAGGCAATACCCATCCTGCTGGATTTTGAAAACTTTTTAAAAGAAAAACAAAATGGGGGCACCCCATAAACACGATACTTCAAATTCAACAATTTCGATATTCAGCCGATAACCTCGGCTACCTTATTTATGGGCCCCAAACCGCCATGGCCGTCGACGGCGGCGCCACGGCAGAGATATCTGCCTTTTTGCGCCTTCACAAGCTTAACCTTCAATTTATCACCAACACACACAGCCACACGGATCACACCACCGGAGACAAGGCCCTGAAGCAAGCTTCCGGCGGCATGGCATTTACGGCGTTCATGAGCGCAGAAAAAAAGCAATTCCCCCTTGACGGCGGGACGGTCCGGGTGTTTCGCACACCGGGCCATTCTTCCGACTCAGTGGTATTTCAGGCCGGCAACACGCTGCTGACAGGAGATACGCTCTTCAACGGGACGATCGGCAATTGTTTTTCCGGCGACATGCACGGGTTTTTCTTATCACTCAAAGCCCTTGCGGCTTTTCCCGAAGAAACCGTTATCTACGCAGGGCACGATTATGTCGCCGCTTCCATGGCCTTTGCACGGCACCTGGAGCCGGAAAACAAGGATATCGATGTTTATTTGAGTAATTATACGCCCACCCATGTCCGCTCAACCCTGCTCGATGAACTGAACGTCAATCCTTATCTGCGGTATAATTCTCCCGCTATCGTCCGCCTGCTTGAATCACGGGGGCTGCAGGTCGCAACGGAATATGAACGATGGGAATCCCTAATGTCGATTGCATAAAATCCCGTCCGCAAGTGGTTGCCCGCTTTATGGGTTTTATGCTAATTGAACATCATTTTTGACGCAAATGGCTTTATGTCGCTTGCGGGCTGACAATAACCAAGGCGGATAACTCGAGCCGGAGTCCCACCGATGAAAACCGACGGTAATGTTGCGCCGTGTTATCCTATCACGGAAAATGATTCGGACATCTGCGAGAGCACGATAGCGATCGTAAAAACCATCGCCCGAAGCCTGTTCACCTGCGCCACAGGCAGCCACGACTGGGACCACACCTTACGGGTCAGCCGCCTTTGCCGCCGTATCGGAGAGGCGGAGGGCGCGGACTTGACCGTTGTGCTAAGCGCAGCTTTTTTACACGATATCGGCAGAGGGTATCAGGATGCGGTAAAAGGGGCGATCTGCCATGCGGCAAAAGGGGCGCAACTGGCCACCCCGATCGTTTCTAAACTGGCCATTCACAAGAACCGTAAAGATAATATTCTTCACTGTATCGAATCCCACAGATTCCGAGGTGCGGTGACACCGGAAACGATTGAGGCCAAAGTGTTATTCGACGCGGACAAACTCGATGCCATCGGCGCTGTCGGGGTGGCAAGAGCCTTTATGTTTGCCGGCGAGGTCGGCGCCTGCCTGCATAACCCGAATATCGATGTCACCACGGCGCCCTCTTATTCCAGGAATGACACCGGATATCGTGAATTTAAAGTCAAACTTTGTAAAATCAGAGAGCGCATTCTGACAAAAACGGGCCGTCAAATCGCCGAGGAGCGGCATCGGTTCATGGATCATTTTTTTAAGCGGTTTATTCAGGAATTCAATGGAGAAAGGTAAATCAAATGACACTTAATCTTGTTGAAAAAATTGATGATTTCGTCAAAATCAATCGCGTCCTGGTGAGCGTTTCGGATAAAGACGGACTTGAGGCGTTTATCACCGCACTGCTGCAGATAAACCCGGACATTCAATTTTTTTCCACCGGCGGCACCTACCAAAAAATACTATCTATTCTCGGCGGCAAGGCGGACTGCCTGACGCAGGTTTCCGCCTATACCGGTCAACCCGAAACTCAGGGCGGGCTGGTAAAAACCCTTGATTTTAAAATTTATCTCGGATTACTGACCGAAACCTATAATGAGGCGCATCAAGCGGATCTGAAGCGCACTCAGGCCGTGCCGATTGATATGGTAGTCGTTAACCTCTATCCCTTTGAGCAAACCGTTGCCGGTCCCGAGACTTCCGTGGAAAAAGCGCGCACCCACATTGATATCGGCGGCCCCTGCATGATCCGCGCCGCGGCCAAGAATTTCATCCGCGTGGCGTCGGTGGTCACACCGGCGGATTATCCCATGATCGTTGACGATATGCGAAAAACAAGCGGCCACCTGAGCCTGAAGCAGCGCTTTTCCCTGGCGCAAAAGGCCTTTTCCCACACGGCCGATTTCGATCGCGCCATCGCCGACTTTTTATTAACAAAGACGCCGGCCGATGCAGCCGGCTGTTATCAACTGTAATCCCCTCAAATCAACCATCAGGAGTCACTCATGGCAGAAGACCTGAAACAGATATACCGAACCATCATGGATGATCATTTTTCCCCGCAAATGGAAATCAGCTTTGTGGATGGCGCCAAACGCCAAACGCTTTTTTATGAAAAGGTGGCATGGACCATAGACGGCGTTCGAAAGGGCCTTCGCTACGGCGAAAATCCGGGCCAGGAAGCCGCACTCTACCGTCTGGTCAACGGCAACCTGGTATTGGGAAACGTTCAAACCATTCAACCGGGCCGATACCTGGTCTCGGACATCGAGCTGCTTCAATCCGGAAAGCATCCGGGAAAAACAAATCTCACCGACGCGGATAACGCTTTAAATATCCTTCGGTATTTTACGGACGAGCCGACAACGGTCATCGTGAAGCACAATAATCCATGCGGCGTGGCCCGTTCAACCACCCTGGCCGAATCCTACACCAAAGCCCATATGGCGGACCGGGTCGCGGCCTTCGGCGGCTGTATCGCCGTCAACCGCGCCATCGACCAACAAACCGCCGAGGAAATCTGTCGGCAATATGCGGAAGTAGTGGTCGCGCCGGATTTCGAGCCGGGTGTCATGGCGCTTTTCGCACGGAAAAAAAACCTTCGCGTTATCAAAATTCAGAACATTCATCGCCTTTCGGACTATGTCGGGCAAGCCTACATCGACTTAAAAAGCCTGATCGACGGCGGCATTATCGCCCAGTGGCCCTTCACGGCCCGGGCCCGCACAAAGGAAGATCTGGCCCTTGCAACCTGTGAGGTCCAGGGAACCCGCTACCAAATCAACCGCCCTCCCACGAACAAGGAATATCGGGATATGCTTTTCGGCTGGCTCGTGGAAGCCGGCATCACCTCTAATTCCGTGATCTATGTTAAGAACGACGTCACCGTGGGTATCGGCACCGGCGAGCAAGACCGGGTCGGCGTCGCGGAAATCGCAAGGGACAAAGCCTATCGAAAACTCGCGGACCGATATTGCTTTGAACAATATGGCATTGCCTACAACGAATTGACAAATCCGACTCAAAAGGCTGAAATCGACAACCGGGTGAAAAATGAAAAAGGCGGTCTGATCGGTGCGGCCATGGTGAGCGATGCCTTTTTCCCGTTCAGAGACGGCGTGGATGTGGGCCTTCGGGAGGGCGTGTCAGCCGTCATTCAACCGGGCGGCTCCGACAATGATTATCAGTCCATTGAAGCCTGCAATGAAGCCGGCGCCACGATGGTGTATACCGGGCAAAGAAGCTTCAAGCATTGACCTAACCCGGCAACGCCGGAAGCTGGAAGGCTGGGATGATAGGAGGCATAAAAGCCATCTTTCACCTTCGGCGAATATACACGCAAAAGCGTGCATTTTTCTGGTAAAGGGCCTATGCCGGCCTTGCGTACCCTGCACGGCCGGCACGGTATTTTTGATATTCCCGCGTCAAGCGGCGGGCAAATAATTTAAAC
Organism: Desulfobacterales bacterium; assembly: GCA_034003325.1. Lineage (NCBI taxonomy): Bacteria > Pseudomonadati > Thermodesulfobacteriota > Desulfobacteria > Desulfobacterales > Desulfobacterales bacterium. Next base: position 63,624 of record JAVEYW010000017.1, on the reverse strand, counting down.
GGTGAAAATCGGGATAAAGCAAATCGGCAGCAGTGGCGGGATAGGCCGGCGGCTCTGGCAGCTTCATATAATAAGTTTTTTCCAAGTTTTTATATTTTTTTTCCAAACATTCGATCGCCTCTTTATCAGCCTCCGCCAGCAAACAGGTTTTTTCCTCGAAAAAATACTTGATTCGCTCTTTATTCCAAAAACACAGGCATTGGTTTTCCGCAGGGAATCGAATAGAAGGGCTTTTATCCACATAAAAAAACCGGTAAAGATTTTTTTCGGGCGGCTTATCTTCATAAGCTGCTTTATAATGATACTCCGCCATGTTTAAATTTAACCGGTACGCCACGGCAGGTGCTTTTTTCACATAATCATAAGCCTTTAACTCCCCAATCTGCTCAAAAAGCAATATATGCTGGTAAAACCATTGGTGTTTCGGATTAATGGCAACGACAAGATCATCCACGCCCAAATAATCACGACTATAGGAATGCATGATCTTGTTTCCGTGCATCAAGACGGTTTGATCTGATTTGGCCACGCAAATATGTGAAGCAAGGGAGCCGACTTCAGCGATTTTGCGACCCTGGCTGCGTAACTGATCCAGCTCCGGCTTATAAATAGCATCCATGGGAAGCCCCATTTCACTGTCCTGGAAAAGGGTCAGCGTGCTGGCCACAACTTGATTTTTTACCCCTATGAAAGTTGTCGTTTCAGGCAATGCGTTTCGCAGGCTCAATCGCAGCCCGCTTTCGGTCGGCGTCATGTATCCTTTTCGAACATATTTATCATGCACCAATCTGCTGGCACATTCTAGCTCTTCCTTTTTGTCGGCTATTTTAAATTGGTAAGCAGCAGCATCCTCAATATCAATTTTAATTTTATTTCTCAGTTTTTCGGCGAACAGCTGGTCTTTTGTCCTGACGGCTGGTACTTCAAATTTTCGTTTCATAAGCTTACGATACATCCTTATAATGATTGAAGATGTCCAACACGGTTTTTCCCCATACGTTCATAGCTCAAAAAAAGACCCGGTAAAAGTTGAACCTTCCGCATATCAGATGCCGCATGACATTATTTACCAACGCCGGTCAGTAGGGTTCTCAAGCAAGTTACATACCAAGAGCGGCCCCTCATCCGCTGCTTTCTTTTTTTATCCACAAAAAAGGTAGTGAAAAACTTAATTATCCAATATTGTTATCATTAAACAAAAATTGTCGGGCATGCGCGCCGAAGGAAAAATTATTCAAGTTAAGGCCATTCGGTTCCGCAAAAAGCCTTGATGTATGGAATATTATACACTTTATATATCTTATTTATCAGGCTGTTATTGAAAATTTTCATATCGATAAATAATCAATGAATGAAACTTCATACAGATAATACGCCACCTTGATCGCATTTAATCATCAACCGTACCCCCTGCAGACGACCGCACTGAAAAGCGAAAAGCAAAAAATAACAAGGGATAGGAAATGTTATCGTTATATATATCGGGCAAAAAAGGTAGTGTCACGAACCAGGTTCCATTGACGGCGTCGCCACAAATTTGACGGCTTGTGTACTAACAAGCCATTCACAGCACTATAATGAGAGGCAGATGGCAATCCATAATGCTCGTAAGCGCTTCGTAGTGTGTTTTGAAGAATTAATCAAGCAGATTGAATAAAAAATTAACGACGCACCGACAAGAGGGCTCCCAAGGAGCGACGATGCGTTTTTCCCCGGGCACCCACGACTTGACGGAAGCGTCCCCCTATGTCAGATTCATTTTCCTGAAAAGCACAACCTTTTTTTAAAAGGCGCCTCTATGAAATGGACCATTCTCAAGCGACTAACGATCGGCTATCTGGCCATCATGATGGTGGTCATATTTATGGGGGGGTTCGTTACATTAAAATTGAACCATTTGAATCGGCTCACGCGGGCAATCGATTCGGTTGACGGCACGGCCATCCGAATATCGGAGCTTTTATTGGAAACCCTTATCTCCCAGGTCGGCATTGAAAAAAAATATTTCATTGCTCAGGATAAAGATTTTCATGATGAATTCTGGAAAATAAAAGACTTTTTTCTTGCCAACCATGAAACGCTTCGCCCCCTGATGACCGACCCGGATAAACTGGCCCTGTTCTCTAAAACACTTGAGTTGTACATACGCTACCTTTCTGTTTTTGACGTGGAAGCAAGGCAGATAGAAACCCCGTCATCGAACGTCTCGACCGGGGAAACAAGTTTACAAAAAGATCGCATCACGAATGAAATTGATCAGACGATAAGGCAATTAATAAAATTATCAAGGCGCAGTCGCAATGAAAAGATTCAACAGTCGGGCCGGATCAGCGACCAGGTGCTTAGAACAACCGCTCTGTCCGCCGGTCTTGTGGTTGTGCTGGGGGCACTGATCGCTTTTTTGAATACCCGCATTATCAATCGCTCTATTTTACGGCTTCAGCAGCACACCAAAGAGATTGCCAAGGGCCGCTTTGTACCCATTACCCATATTTCTTCTCCACCGGAAATCAAGGAGTTGGCGGACGACTTCAATCGCATGTGCCTTCGATTACAAGAGCTCGATGAGATGAAAATAGATTTCATCAGCCATGTTTCTCATGAGTTGCGGACGCCGCTTACCGCCATCCGGGAGGCCTCGAGCATGCTGCTGGAGGGCACCTATGCCGAGCATCCCGAAAAGCAGCAGGAACTCCTGTCTATCACCAAGCAGGAATGCGAGCGGCTGATCGCCTCGGTCAATCGAATTCTGGATCTTTCACGAATGGAAGGGAACATGATGGTGTACCATTTCACAGCTTGTTGTTTTAAAACACTGGCCCAGCAAATGATCACAAAGCTGACGCCCATCGCCCAGCGCAAAGGGGTCACCCTAAGCCATTGCATTCCGGATACCCTGCCCTATGTTTCCATTGACTCGCAGCGGATCGATCAGGTCCTGGAAAATTTATTGGGAAATGCTTTGAAATTTACTTCAGCCGGGGATTCGATTATGATCCGCGCCGACGCGCAAAACGACGCCGGGGACTTTATCAAGGTAGCCGTCTCGGATACCGGTGCCGGCATGGCACAGGCCCATTTGGAAAAAATATTCGACAAATTTCACCGCATAGAAAATGGCAGGGAAACCGGCCGGGGAACAGGTCTGGGCCTTTCGATTGCCAAGCATATTGTGTCCGCTCATGGAGGTAAAATATGGGCCGAAAGCGAGCCCGAAAAATGGAGCACCTTTTTCTTTACGTTACCTGCAGCGTGATCATTCTGATCGGTTTTTTCGGATGCGCTCATTCCGATCCTTCCGATACCCCCCAAGAACGGGCTCACGCCTTTCTTTCAAGAGCTGCTGAAGATGCGGTCCGGGGTGATTTTGAACACGCTTTTAAAAAAAATGAAATCGCATTACAGCGCTATTCCGAAATGATCGGCGACCAGGCGCTTTATCAAAGAAGCCTGTTCCACCTTCATTCAAAAAATCCGAATAAAAACAATATAAAAGCAACCGACTGTTTTAAAAAACTGAGAGACCGCTTCCCCGACAGCCGACTAAGCGCCGAGGCCGAGACATGGCTCATTACGCTCGAAGCGCTTGAACAACAGAATATAGCGATCCAGGCGCTGAAAACCGAGGCGCAGAACAATCAAGACACCCTGAGGCGGCTCACGCACAATAATAACACTCTCAAAACGCGGATAAGCAACCTGAAAGCGAAGATCCGCCTCCTTGAAAACCAGATTGAGGAGCTTAAACAAGTCGATCTGGGAATTGAAGAAAGAAAACGGGAGTCGGCCGAACATTAACCCTATTGTCAAAGAGGTCTGCGAGGCACCCGCATAATCCTAGACAGTTCGCAAAACAAGCCATGCGCCGCAAGCGGATGGCTACTGGCTAAAAACTTCCGGCAAAGCCGGGTGTAGGGGAAAAAAAGATGAACAAGATACTTGTGGTTGATGATGACATCAATATTCTTAAGGTCATCAAATTGCGATTGGAAGCCGATGGCTATGAAGTGGACACGGCCATGCAAGCCAAGCAGGCGCTCAAGCAGGCCGAGGACGCGTCTTATGATATGGCGCTGGTGGATCTAAAACTGGGCAAAACAGACGGAATTGCACTTATGGAAGCACTTCACCAACTTAGTCCGGCATTGCCCGTCATCATCCTCACGGCTCACGGCAGTATCGATAGCGCCGTGGATGCCATGAAAAAAGGGGCAACCAGTTATATTACCAAGCCGTTTGATTATCAGGAGTTACACGGAAAAATAAAAGATTGCCTTGAAAAAAACGAATTGAGCCGGGAAATCGACCGGCTTCGCAACCTTATCGGGCAGCGTTACGGATTTGACAATATCATCGGTCGAAGTGAAAAAATGCAGCGCGTGCTGGAAAAAGTGGCCCTGGCTGCTCAATCGGATTCAACGGTTTATATCGAGGGAGAAAGCGGAACCGGCAAGGAATTGATCGCCAAAGCCCTGCATGTGGCCGGGCCCAGAAAGGATAAACGCTTTGTAGCGGTCAATTGCGCCGCCATTCCCGAAACACTTCTGGAAAGCGAACTGTTCGGTTACGAAAAAGGCGCGTTTACCGGTGCGGTCGGCAGCAAGCAAGGGTTGTTTGCCCGGGCGCAGGACGGCACCTTTTTCATGGATGAGATATCGGAAATGCCTTTGTCCATGCAACCCAAGCTGCTGCGGGTCATTCAGGAAAAAGAAGTATTGCCGGTGGGAAGCACGCTTCCCTTTAAACTCAATGTGCGCCTGATCGCCTCCTCCAACAGAAATCTTGAGGAAGCCGTTCGGAAGGGGCTTTTCCGAGAAGATCTTTTCTACCGGATTCATGTCATTGTGATCCACCTGCCGCCGCTCAGGGAACGGAAAGAAGATATTCCGCTGTTATGTGATTTCTTTTTAAAAAAATTCACCGGAAACGGACCCAAGAAAATTAAGGGAATGTCCCCTTCCGCGCTGCAAAAAATGATTCAATACGACTGGCCAGGAAACGTACGGGAGTTGGAAAATTCAATAGAGAGTGCGGTCGCCATGACCACAAGGGAAGTCATTACCGAAGAGTTTATGCTTCAGTCCCGCAACATCAAACCCAGCGAAATTCAGCCTTATAAAATGGCCAAAGCCAACTTTGAAAAAAACTATTTGCTTCAACTGATTGAGAAAGCCGAGGGAAATATGAGCAGGGCTGCTGAAATTTCCGGAAAATTCAGGGCCGATCTTTATGAGCTTTTCAAAAAGCACAACCTGACCCCGGCGGATTACAGAAGATCCTGAGCCACCCCGCAACGCAGAACGCACGCAATTCCCATAAAAAGATCAGGGGATAGTGCCCGTTATCAGCCGCCATTAAAACCTTTCATTCAATTCAACTCGCTTTAATCATTATGGATACAATATCGCCCGACAGTCCTTTGACCGCTTAAAAGCGGTTGCTATATTGCCGGTTTTTGTATAAGGTGACCGCATTGTGGCCTATATGGCCAGCCGCACGAGCATATCAACACCAACCATATGTTCAACTCAATGTAAGGAGAAGACGATGAATAGGAAACGACTTTCGATTGTAGCCCTATGTTGCCTTTTTAGCCTCTTGCTTAGCGGAATTTCTTTCGCCGCAGCCCCCCCGTCATTGGATGCGTGGAAACCGAGTTTTGATCCATCCGGAGCCAAATACCGTTGCATCGTTTCCAATGTGTCCCACCCGGTTATCAAAGGTGTTTATGCCGGCTTTGCCATACGCGATGAGCTATGGAAACGCACCAACGGTCAAATCTATCTCGACTTTAAGCCGTTTTCCATGCTCGGCGGCGAGGTGGAAGTGCTCAACCAGCTGCAGATGGGCGCCATTCAGGGCATGGGGTGCAGCTCTGTTGCCGCCACCAACCTGGGACCACGCTTCGGGTTGATCAATCTCCCCTTTTTAGTCGACTCCTTTGATAAGCTGGATAAATTCATTGCCGGCGGAAAGCTGTTCGACCATTTCATGATGGCAATGGATCATCAAGGGATCACCGGCCTCGATATCACCGGTTACGGCAATTATGGATGGGCCACCACCACGCCGGTTAAAACCATCGAGGACGCCAAGAAGGTTAAATTTCGGATCGCTGAAGCAGCCGTCAACAAGCTTCTATATCAGCAATGGGGCTTTAACCCCGTGGTTATGCCGTGGCCGGATGTACCGGTTGCGTTAAAACAAGGGGTTATCACCGGTCTCGACCATACCCCGACGGTGTGTAATATTACCAAAAAATTCGAGGTCGCCAAATACTTCACGCAGATCAACTATGCGCAAGGGCTTTTTATCTGGATTTTCAACAAGGAATGGCTTAATTCCCTGCCGGCGGATCTGCAAACCACGTTTAAAGCCGTCGTAAAAGATGTCTGCGCACAGATTCGAAAAGAAACCGTGACACAGGAAAACGAAGAAATCACCAAAGCCAAAGCTGCCGGCATAGAATTTTTTCAACTGCCAGAGGAAGAAATGGCGCGCCTGAAAAAGCAAGGCGATGCCGCACACCAGCAATATGCCGCTGAAATCAATGCGCTCAATGACAACGATACCTATAAGCCGTCGGATTTTCTGAAAGAAGTACAGGACTATATCGGGTATAAACCCTGATCCGGCTGCGCCGCATGCCAATAGCTTGAAGCTGGGAAGCTTTAAAGCTAATAATGTTATCATCGCTCAAATACAAACAAGTATGTTATTGTCTGGTTATGTCGGCTTAAGGGGTTACTAACCCCCGTGGGGGGCGCACTTGGTGCGCTCTCCATGACCCTGCGGCATCAAAAAAGGAAAGCGGGTAATGTTCGGAAAGATTTTGGCTTTTTTAGACAAAGGATTGACTTTTTTTGAGGACTGGACCCTCTTTTTGACCGTCATCATCGCGCTGATCGCCATGTTTTTTAACGTGGTGCTGCGGTACGCGTTTAACTACTCTCTGGCATGGTCCGAAGAACTGGTTCGGCTCGTTATCATTTATACCACCCTTATCGGATGCAGCAGCGCGATTAAAAATCGTTCCATGATTAAAATTGACGCCCTGGTCCAACTGGCGCCAAAACTGAAAACCACTTTAACCTACTTCAGCAACCTGGCCACGCTGATTTTCGCCGGTATGATGATTTATTACGGATGGAAAATGGCCGCGATGCAGGCCATGACACATCAAAAAACCATCATTATGGAAATTCCACTGGTCATTTTGTATGCTTTTCTCCCCCTGATGGGCGTATTGATATTCGTTCGCACCATTCACATTATTTACCTGGACTCTTGCGAACTGAGGGCCTCAAAAAAGGCGACCGCCGTATCTTGATGGCGCCGAATGACAAGCGGCCTTCGCACAAAGGGCCGGCGGTTCAGCCTCCGTTTGAGCCGCAAAAAGGAGTGTGTTGCTGATGGAAATGAGTCATCTCATTATCCTTTTAATTCTTCTGGGAAGCATGGCCGCCTATGTTCCGGTCTTCATGTGCCTTTTCTTTACCGCAGTGTTAAGCTTTCTATTTTTCACCGACATGCCGCTTCTATTGCTGGCGCAAACCCTGTTTAGAAGTCTCGATGCCTTTGCCCTGGTGGTGGTGCTCTTTTTTATTTTATGCGGTAATATCATGACCGCAGGCTCCATTGTGGAAAAACTCATCAAAGTGGCCAACGCCCTGGTCAGTTGGCTCCCGGGCGGACTTGGCATGGCCGGCGTTTTGGCCTGCGGGTTGTTCGGCGCGATTTCGGGCTCCGCTGTCGCTACCGTTGTGGCCCTGGGCGGGTTCATGATTCCGGCATTGCTGGAAAACGGCTATGATGAAAAATACACGCTGGGACTCATGACCACATCGCCCAACCTCGGCGTCATTATTCCGCCCAGCATCGGTATGATTCTTTACAGCATGATCAGCAATGTTTCCCTGGAAGGGCTTTTTATGACCGGCTTTTTACCCGGCATTCTGATCATGCTCTTTACCTGCATCTACACGTACGTTATCTGCCGCAAACAAACCAATCTCGTCCGCAAGCCCATCCCCACCACACGAGAACTTCTTACCATTATAAAAGAGGGATTCTGGTCACTGATGCTGCCGGTCATCATTTTCGGCGGCATTTTCTCGGGTGCCTTTACCGCCAATGAAGCTGCGGTTGTGGCCTGCGTATATGCATTTATCGTAGAGCTTTTCATTCATCGGTCCATGAAACTGAGCGCCGTTAAAAAAGTCACGATCAGCTCAGCGGTCACCTCCGCTTCCTTGTTGATCATCGTGGCCGGCGCCACCTGCTTCGGCCGGCTGCTGACACTGCAAAACATTCCCGGCGTCCTGACCGAAGCCGTTATGTCCAGCATTCAGTCGCCGTTCATGTTTCTGCTGGCCATGAATATTCTGCTGCTCATTGTCGGCATGTTTATGGATATCATTTCCGCCACATTGATCTTGGGACCGGTCTTTTTACCCATGCTCTATGCGTTTCATGTCGACCCCATGCGTTTTGGCCTGATTATGACGGTAAACCTTGCGATCGGCTACTGCACCCCTCCCATGGGCGTCAGCCTCTACATCACCGGCGCCATGGCCAACCGAAGCCTGATCTATGTATCCAAGGCCGTCATTCCCTTTGTGATCATTCAAATCAGCGTATTGTTGATGCTTACCTACATGCCGGACACTTTCTTGTGGCTGCCGAAAGCATTCGGCTTTTATCAGCCATAATCGATTCTACCAATGCCAGTCGCGTTCAACAAGAAAGCTCCCGTAAAAACGGGAGCTTTCTTGTTGAACAACAGGCAAACACCTTATGGTTACAGCGCCTGAATATCGCTTTCATTCAGGATTTGAACTCCGTCTTGCTGAAGTACGTTTCTGGCTGCGTTTATGTTTTCAAACCGGCAAATAATAAATGCATTTTCGCCGCTTTTGGAAACAAAGGCATACAGATATTCAACATTGATGCCTTTGGCCGCCAAATTCCCGAGAATTCCCGCCAGGCCGCCCGGCCTGTCCGGCACAGCCAGAGCCAGCACTTCGGTCACGGTCGCGGTAAACCCGGCGGCAGTCAATACCGCCTTTGCCCTGGCGGAATCATTCACGATCAACCGCAATACACCGAAATCCGCCGTATCCGCCAAGGACAAGGCCCGAATGTTCAATCCGCCTTTTGCCAGCACGTTCGTGACTTCCGCCAATCTTCCGGATTTATTTTCTATAAAAACGGATAACTGTTCAACTTTCATGGCCGTACCCCCTTATATTTTCCGTTTGTCGATCACGCGCTGCGCTTTGCCTTCGCTGCGCTGAATAGTCTTTGGCTCAACCAGTTTCACCTTGCAGGATACGCCCAGGTATTCTTTGATCTCGTTCTGAATTCGAAGACTGATGCCTTCGAGTTTTTTGACTTCGTCTGAAAAGATCTTCTCGTTGATTTCCACCTGAACTTCCAGAATATCCAACGCCCCCACCCGGTCCACGATCAACATGTAATGGGGGTCCACTTCATCAATGCTCATCAGGACATGTTCCACCTGGGACGGAAAAACATTGACGCCCCGAATGATCAGCATATCATCGGTCCGACCGCTGAGCCGCTCAATGCGATGGAATGTTCGCCCGCAACTGCACGGCTCCGTAATGATTCGCGTGATATCCTTGCTCCGGTAACGAATAATCGGAAACGCTTCTTTGGTCAGCGTGGTAACAACCAATTCCCCTTTTTCTCCCGCAGGCAGCACCTTACCCGTTGCCGGATCAATGATCTCGGGAATGAAATGATCTTCAAACACATGCAGCCCGTGTTTTTCCTCGATGCATTCGTTGGCCACGCCCGGACCGATCAGCTCGCTCATACCAAAGATATCAAGCGCACTGAGACCGAGTCTGCGCTCTATCTCCTCGCGCATGTTTTCGCTCCAGGGTTCGGCGCCGAAGACACCGACTCGGAGATTGAGCGATTTGGGATCAACTCCCATTTCCTCCATCACCTCGGCGATATTCAGCGCGTAAGATGGCGTACACATCAAAACGGACGAGCCGAAATCCTGCATGATCATGATCTGTTTCTTGGTATTCCCGCCGGACATAGGAATCACGGTAGCCCCTAGTTTTTCTCCGCCGTAATGGGCGCCCAACCCGCCGGTAAACAGGCCGTACCCATAGGATACGTGAATCACGTCCCGGGCGGTTGCCCCGCTGGCGGCCAGGCACCTTGCCACCAACTCAGACCAGGTATCAATATCTTTTCGTGTATAGCCCACCACAACCGGTTTTCCGGTGGTTCCCGATGACCCATGCACCCGAACCACCTCAGCCATGGGAACCGCGAAAAGCCCGAACGGATAATTATCCCTTAAGTCATCTTTGGTGGTAAAAGGAAGCTTTGCCAGGTCCGCCAGCGTTTGCACATCCTGCGGCACTACGCCGGCTGCTTCCATTTTTTTTCGATAGGGCGGCACGGCGTCATACATACGGGCAACCAGTTTTTTCAGTCTCTTCAGTTGAAGCGCTTCCAATGCTTCTCTGGGCAGTGTTTCGAATTCCTCATTCCAAATCATTCTCATTCCCCCTAATTTTTATTATCACCCGGATGACAGATGCCGGCTGGCTGCCGGCGCACTTTCGAACCGTTCATTCATGCCGGTATATCAAACAGTCCCCCTAATCCGGCAAAGCCGGATGCTGGAAGGCTGGGATGATGGGAGGCATAAAAGTCATTTCACCTTCGGTGAATATACACGCAAAAGCGTGTATGTTTCTGATAAAGGGCCTAATCCCCCTGTGCCTATGGCACGCCAGACCATTGCCCCAGCTTCCGCTTTGAAACCCGAAAAATGTTGAATATATTGGTATATCCATGACAAATTGTCAAGAATGTTAGGCCTTGAATTTCGACACATACGGATTGAAATACCCGTGATGAACCCTCGGAAACGCAAGCTTTACCGCATTCACCAGCTGCTTCATGCCTTCGGGCGGACTGTGGCGTTCCGCGGCCGCCATTACGCGCCAATATTGTAACGGGTCAAAATTCAGGTTTCGCCATTGAATCTGGTTAATCGCATGGGTTTCAAGAAATTCCATGAGCGCCGCTTTTTCTTCGGGGGTATCCGTAAAGCCGGCCATGTTGAGATAGTTGATGGCAACATGCCGGTTTTGCGCAATGCCGTGCGAAATACTTTCAAGCACATTTGAAAATCGATAGCCCATGGGCCTGAAATAGGCCGCATAACAGGCTGCCCGCAGGCTGTTGAGGCTGACCCGAATACTGTCCAAGCCCGCATCGAACAGCGTGGCCAGAACCTTTGGCAGGCTACCGTTGGTATTGAGGTTGATCGTGCCGCGATCAGTGCGCTCTCGAATAAGACCAATCGCCGGTGCAATCACTTCGGCCGCCAACAGAGGCTCTCCTTCGCAGCCCTGACCGAAGCTGACCACTCCGTCCGGCACCTTTTCCAGATGGGTCAGGGCAATTTCCGCGATTTCCTTCGGGGACGGCATAAAGGCAATCCGATCCTGACAATGGGAGATATTTCCAACCCGCTGAAGGGACAGGCAGCCCAGGCACCGGGCATTGCAATGCGGCGAGGTGGGAAGCGGTGCTTCGCAACGGCCGACAAAAAAGTTTTTGGCGGCCGGGCACCCATAGGTTAGGGCGCATTTTTCAAGATGGTTTCGCAGCCGGTTTTGAGGCAATTTTTTCCTTAAGGCGGTTACGCCCTTGCGCACCGCGGCCATCGGCATTCGGCGAAGATCCTGGCGTGGTTCCCGGTCGATCTGAAATACGGCGCTTCTAAATTCTCCCTTGTGCCACCCGACCGCACCATAGGCAAACAGGGGCAACGGGTTGGCGTTCGGCCTTTCCTCATAGGCGGGCGCGCAGGTGTGAACATACCCCGGGGAGTTAAACCCGGCCACCGGAAAAATCCGCTCTCCGGGCTGATAGGGGTTTTCCGGCACTGCCGCCAATTGCCCGGTGGCCAGATCCTGCAGAATCGGCACGCGGTCCGGAAGAAACATCAGCTCACCGCCATGCGGCATCGTCAGGGTTTCGCGGGAAAAAAGCGGTGTCAGCGCATCGCCCGCCATGCCGACCGCGCCGAACCCTTCCAGTTCAATGATGTTCCCGCTTTCATCCGCCACCAGCGCAGTAAGCGTCTCATTGACGGGCTTGGTTCGATAATTTCGATGAATTTGTGGTTTTCTGGCCATATCTATCTGCAATAATTACAAGAAGCCTACCAACAGATTATCGGAAAGGGACATTTGGCTATTTTTTTTCTTCATTCATTGCGTTTCAAAATAATCCGGCAATCCGCTACGGTGGCGCCGTGTCCTTTTTCATGCAGCAATAACGGGTTGATATCTAGTTCCTGAATCTCGGGGTGGTGAATCACCATTTCGGACAATCGCACCAACAGTTCCACGATCTTTTCCACATCCGCAAGGGGCCTCCCCCGGAAACCCTGAAAGAGCTTATATCCCTTTATCTCCCGAATCATTCGGTTCGCTTCGTTTCGCCCCACCGGCGCCAATCGAAAGACGACATCCTGAAAGACTTCGACAAAAATTCCGCCCATTCCGAACATCAGCAGCGGACCGAACACGGGATAGCGCATCATGCCCATGATGGTCTCCTCGCCCTTGGGCGCCATCTGCTGAATGAGGACCCCTTCGATTTCTGCGGCGCTGGTATAAGCTCTGGCCTTGGCGATAATGTCATCAAACGCCTCTTGGACCTCATCTTCAGTTGTCAGGCCCACCCGGACGCCCCCGGCATCGGATTTATGAACGATTTGCGGGGATACGATTTTCATTACGACCGGATACCCAATGCGCCGGGCATGTTCAGCCGCCTCGGCCGCCGTCTGCGCCAACCGGGTCGGCAATACGCTAAATCCGTAGCAGGCGAGCAGATCCAGTCCTCCGTTTTCCCCCAGATAGGTCTTTCCGGCCGAAAGATTCTCTTCAATCAATGCTGCAGCGCGTGCCTTGTCATAATCCAATTTAAGGGGAGCCAAAATCTGGCGGTTCATCCATTGGGAATACCGATATAGGGCGCTAAAGGCTTTGGCGGCGTTTTCCGGAAATCTATACACCGGAATACCGTGCGCCTGCAGATATTTTACGCCGGCCGACACATCAACAATCCCCATAAAACAACACAACACCGGCTTGTGAGAGCGGCGGGCCACCCGGCTGATGGCTTCAGCCGTTCCAAGCGCGTTGGTCATGGACTGCGGCGTTAAAATCACCAGGGCGCCGTCCACGCCCTGATCTTTGAGCACTGCGTCCAGCGCATTTTCATACCGGTCCTGGGCCGCATCGCCGATAACATCCACGGGGTTATGAAGATTGGCCGTTTCGGGCAAGTGACTTGCCAGCGTCTTAATGGTCTCTTCCTCAAACCGGGCGAGTTTAAGCCCCGTTGAAACCGTCATGTCGGTGGCCACAATGCCCGGCCCGCCCGCATTGGTGACGATGGCCACCCGGTTGCCGGGGGGCACCTTGCGCCGTCTCTTTCCCAGCGCGCTTTCGTTTTTATAGGAAAACGCCGTGGCGAAATCGAATAACTCATCAATGGTATCGACCCGAATGATGCCGGATTGCTTGAAAAGCGCGTTATATACAGCCTCGGAGCCGGCCAGAGAACCGGTATGGGAGGCGGCCGCCATGGCGCCCTCGTTGGTCCGGCCGGATTTAATCACCAGAACCGGGGTCGGGTGCATATCTCCCGAGGTAATTTCCTTGACCGCCTGAATAAACTCAGGACCCCGCCGCAATTCTTCCAGATAGATCATGATCACTTCCGTATCCGAATCCATGTGAAGATAATGCAGCAGGTCCAGTTCATCGACATCGGCCTTGTTTCCGATGGAAATGAATTTTGAAAAACCAAAATCCCGGTCCGCGGCAAAATCGAGCACCGCCGTGCACAGGGCACCGCTCTGGGAGATAAAGGAGATATTTCCCGCCTGGGGCATGCGGGCGGAAAAGCTGGCATTGAGCCGGACCGCCGGGGTGGGGTTGATCACCCCCAGGCAATTGGGCCCCACCACCCGAACGCCCGCCTCCCGGCAAACGGCCACAATTTGCTCCTCGATTTTCCGGCCCGCTTCACCCACCTCCCGAAACCCGGCCGACACAATGACGATTCCCTTAACCCCTTTTTCGATGGCCTCCTGGGTCGCCGCCAATGCGGCCCGAGGCGGCAAGATGATCATGCCCAGATCCACCGCATCGGGAATATCGCGTATCCCGGAATAGGCCCGCACGCTTAAAATCGATTTGGCCTTCGGATTAACCGGATACAACGTACCGGTAAAACCGCCCCGCAAAATGTTTGCAAAAATATCATGGCCGACTTTTCCGGGGGTGGCCGACGCGCCGATTACGGCAACGGATGTGGGCGAAAAGATGGCATCCAGGTTATTGAACATGGGGGTATCCTTTATCCTTTAGTTTGAGCGCAAGGTCATACACCGTCCGTCTCGGCACACCGAACAGTTGCGCGATATCCCGCGATACATCGCTCAGCTTGCCGCCGGCCGCCAGCGCCGAGGCGATTTCCGCATGCATTCGCTCCGGATTGTCTGCAGAATCATTCGCTTCCTCCCGTCCAGCGATCAGCAAGGTGCATTCACCTTTCACCACGGGACGATCGGTCAAAATCGAGAAAATCCCGGATACCCGCCCCCGCAAAAACTCCTCGTGCAATTTGGTCATTTCACGGGAAAGCACCGCATTTCGATCGCCCATCTCCAATTGAATTTCCGATAAAAAGTTAAGGATGCGTTTCGGAGATTCGTAAAAAATCAGGGTCTTCGTCTCTTGGGAAAGCGCTTGAAGCTGTTCTTTTCGCCTTCCGGCCTTTTTGGCCGGAAACCCCACAAACACGAACGCATCCGTGGCAAGCCCCGATGCGCTGAGGGCCGTGATCACCGCCGATACGCCCGGCACCGGCACCACGGAAATTCCCCTTTCCACGGCCGCAGCTACCAACCGGTATCCGGGATCCGAAACCCCCGGAGTGCCCGCGTCCGTCACCAGCGCAATGGATTTTCCGGCGGCCAGTTGATTCGTCAACACAGGCGTCTTGGTGCGCTCATTATGCTCATGATAAGAAACAAGCGGGGTTGCGATACCGTAATGGGTAAGCAGGTTATGGGTGTGCCGGGTATCTTCCGCAGCAATCGTGTCAACCTGCTTTAATACCTTAAGCGCACGAAGGGTGATGTCTTCCATATGGCCGATCGGCGTGGCAACGACATAAAGAACGCCAGCGGATTGGCTGCCATCGGTATTATGGGTAGGCGAGTTCAAAGGCATTTTTGATGATCTCGATATCCCATGTTCCCGTCGCCTGATTGCGAACCGATATGACGTCAAACCGGGCTTTTTGATGCGGCGCCGGCGTGCCTTTGAGGTAGTAGAGCGCTGTCATTGATATTTTTCTCTGTTTAGTGGGGGTTACTGCGCTTTTGGGAGAACCGTACCGGTCGGACCGTCTGGTTTTTACCTCTGCAAACACCAGGGTGTCCTTGTCCTTGGCAACGATATCAATCTCTCCGATCGGTGTGCGGTAATTTCGGGCCAGTATTTTATACCCGCATTTTTGCATATGCCGGACAGCGACGTCTTCACCCTTCTGCCAGAATCTCTCACAAGGCTCGGTCATGGCGGGCTCCTTCTGATAGCTCATAGCTGATAGCTGATAGCTGATAGCTGATAGCTCATAGCTGATAGCTCATAGCTCATAGCTCATAGCTCATAGTTTATAATTCATGGCTCATGGCCCATCGCCAGTAGCTACCCTATAACCTATCAGCTATCAGCTATGAGCTATCAGCTATAAATATTCTTTAACGCCCTTAAAACTGCGCCGATGAATCGGACAACACCCAAATTCCTGAATGGCGTCTCTGTGAGCCCGGGTCGGATATCCCTTATGCCGGGAAAATCCGTACCGGGGAAATGCGTCGTGATAGGCGTCCATTATCCGGTCCCGCGTCACTTTAGCGATGATGGAGGCGGCTGCAATGGAAACGCTGATCGCATCTCCCTTGGGCAACGGCATCTGGGGCAAATTCGTCTCGATGGGGAAGGTGCCGTCTATCAAAAGATAATCCGGCTGAGTCGTCAAATCCGCGACAGCCCTACCCATCGCCAATAGCGCTGCCCGCAGAATATTCATCTCGTCGATAAGGGCCTCGTCCACAATGCCGATACCGACTGCGACGGCATGACAATTAATTTCGTCATATAACGACGCCCGCTTTTTGGGTGTCAATTGCTTGGAGTCGTCAATCCCCGACGGATTAAAATCGAACGGCAGCACTACCGCCGAGGCCACTACCGGACCGGCCAATGGTCCGCGACCCGCTTCATCGATACCCGCTATGAGTCGATAACCGAGTTTCCGCGCGTTTTGCTCATGTGCCCAGTGATCCGCATCCATATCGGCCTATCACCGAAAGGGTTGGCATTCTCTTTTTCGGATGACGGCAGCAAACCGCCTTCACCCAAATAAGATTCGCTCCTTACGAGTCTCGCGTCAGGACTTTCGACCATCCATTGAATATTAGAAACGGCGTTCTTTGATCCGGGCCGCTTTTCCTCTCAACTTTCTCAAATAGTATATTTTGGCGCGACGGACGCGTCCCTTGGTAAGGACTTCGATTTCACTGATCGCCGGTGAATGCAACGGAAACACCCGTTCAATTCCCACGCCGTAAGAGACTTTTCGAACCGTAAAGGTCGCCGTGGACAACCCGCCCCGCTTGCTGATCACCACGCCCTGAAAGGCCTGAATTCTTTCTTTCTCGCCTTCCTTGATTTTCACGTGCACCTTGACCGTGTCCCCCGGGCTGAAATCCGGCAAATCCAGGCGAATCATCTCTCTTTCCAACTGCTTAATTACATCCATGATATTCTCCCAATGTTACTGTATAAAAATCAAAATTGGCTTTTATTCGTCAGCACCCCACCAACCGGTCCAGGATGATGGCGGCCGCGGATCGAACCGACAAATGGTTATAATCAGCCGGTCCGCTCACCGGCGCCAGTACATGGTCGGCGGTTTCCATCACTGTCTCGGAAAGCCCCCACGCCGTACCCAGTACCATCAAATAGGGGCGTCCGTCATGAATCATCTCTTTGAACCGCTGATAACCCAGGCTACCGGCGCGTTTTTTGGCACTGGTCACCACGATCTCGGCGTTGATTCCCTCTTTGGCCCGAATGTCTTCCAGTACATCGGAAAGGGACGATTCAATTCGTATCAATGACAACGCTTCCCGGCGCGCCGGGTTATACCGTCCGCCACCGCCGGTGGTCCAGTGCGACACGATCTTTTCAATCATCCGCATCTGATCCGTAAGGGGCGTAACCACATAAAACGCCCTTGCACCATAAGTGCAGGCGCTTCTGGCAATATCATGCAAATCCAGGTTGGTCACCGCTGCGGCAATGATATCGCCCTGCTTATTGACCACCGGATAGTGAACCAGCGCCACATACAGATTGACCATGAATCAAATTTTCAATTTCTCGGTGCCAGCGCGCCAGGACGTCTCTTTCCGAAGGGCTCAAGCAACGGTTTTTAAGCAAATCCGGCCGTTTGAGCACCGTATACATCAATGCGGTTTCCTGTCGCCATTTATCGATCTCGGCGTGATTGCCGGACAAAAGCACCTCCGGAACATCCTCGCCTTCAAAACAAGGTGGCCGGGTATAGTGATCGTGCTCCAGCAAATAATCAGAAAAAGACTCCTTGTCCGCGGAATCCTCGCCACCCAGAGCGCCCGGAATCAGCCGAATGACGGCATCCATGACCACCAGAGCACCCGGCTCGCCGCCGCTCATCACATAATCACCGATGGACACTTCATCATCGATCAGGTTCCGGCAGATGCGCGCATCCACCCCTTCATATCTTCCGCAAACCAGAACCAACCCGCTGCACGCCGCAAAGACCCGCGCCATGGATTGATTAAAAATCCGGCCTCTGGGGCTTAACAGCACCACCGTTGATTCCGGGGACTGACGTTTTGCAGCCCGAATGGCCTCGGCAAGGGGCTCGGGCTTCATCACCATACCGCACCCGCCACCGTAGGGCCTGTCATCCGTCGTGTGATGGCGGTCGGTTGTAAACTCGCGAATATCGATCGCAACCGCCGCCGCTTTCCCGCCTTGAATAGCCCGGCGCACAATCCCGTATTCGAAAAAGGACCGGCACATCTCCGGGAAAATGGTCAGCACCGCGAAATTCATTCCAGGCCTTCCGGCAAATTCACCCGCATCGATTTTTCTTTCAGCTCCACCGATACGATGACGCTTTCAAGTGCGGGAATCAAGATTTCGCGTTGAGAATCCTTCACTACCAGCACATCATTGCTGCCCGTCTCCAGAATCGATTCGACTCGCCCGATATATCGGTTCTCCACGGTATAAACGGACAAACCGATCAATTCAAACCAGTAATAGGTTCCCTCCTCAAGCGCCGGCAATGTTTCTCTTGGGAGATAAAGCCATTTTCCCACCAAGGATTGCGCAAGGCTTGAATCCATCACTCCCGCCAACCCCATCAGCAGTGCCTTCTTGTGAGGCGTCACCCATAAAATCGTATGGGCCTTTTTCACCCCCTGCGCATCGCCAAGAAATATCGGCATGTCCGGCTGAAAAATATCCGGCTGTTCGGCGTAGGATCGAACCTTGACCGCCCCCCGAAGGCCATGGACACCCACAATCTCGCCCATTACAATGAAAGCTTGCTCAGTCACATCGCTATTCAATTATTTCCAATACGGCGCGCTTTTTCAGCTTGGCCGAAGCAGCGCCCAATATCGTCCGTAACGCGCGGGCCGTTCTGCCCTGTTTTCCGATCACCTTGCCCAGATCTTCCTTTGAAACTCTCAGCTCCAAAACCGAGGACTGGTTTCCCTCCGTCTCTTCAACCGACACGGAATCCGGGGCATCGACCAGGGCACGGGCAAGGTAATTGACTAATTCTTTCATAGCGCTGCTTCCAATATTAGGGGTTGAAACCGCGGTACAAAGAAAACGATCAGCTCGGGCTCGCCGTTGCTGCTTGCTTCTTGATCAGGCTTCTAACCGTATTCGTGGGAACAGCGCCCTGCGCGATCCAATGTTGAATCCGCTCATTTTTTAAGATCACTTCCGCGGGTTCCTGTAACGGATTATAGGTACCGACAATCTCTAAAAAGCTGCCATCCCGCTTGCTCTCGGAATTGGCCACCACGATTCTGTAAAAGGGCCGTTTCTTCGCGCCGCGTCGTGCGAGTCTGATTTTCACTTGCATAGGTTTTTTTTCTCCTTCAAAACGGCAGCATTCCCCGGGTCAGTCCCCGCATGCCGCCTTTATTAATTTTCTTCATCATTTTCATTACTTGTGTATAGTTTTTCAGCAATCGATTGACATCCTGTATCGTGGTGCCGCTTCCCCTGGCAATTCGCTGCCTGCGGCTGCCATTGATCACGGCGTGCTGACGCCGCTCATGGGGTGTCATGGAATTGATGATCGCTTCGACACGGACAAACTCCTTTTCATCCACTTCCATATTTTTTAGCTGTTTGCTCTTTCCAAAACCGGGAATCATGCCGAGCAAATCCGTCAATGATCCCATTTTGCGAATCTGCACCATCTGATCCCGGAAATCCTCCAGGGTAAACTGGCTTTTCCGAAGCTTTTTTTGCAGTTCGATGGCGGTTTTTTCATCCATCGACGCCTGGGCCTTCTCGATAATGCTCAGCACATCCCCCATGCCGAGAATTCTGGAGGCCATGCGGTCCGGATGAAAGGCTTCAAGCTCACTTAATTTTTCACCGACGCCGATGAATTTGATCGGTTTGCCGGTAATCGCCTTGATGGAAAGCGCCGCCCCGCCCCGGGCGTCTCCGTCCATTTTGCTTAACACCACCCCGCCGATATTCAGGGCGGTATCAAAAGCGGTCGCCATGTTGACGGCATCCTGGCCGGTCATGGCATCCGCCACCAAAAGAATATCGGAAGGCTTGGCCACATCCCGAATTCGGCGCAACTCTTCCATCAGCGCCTCATCAATGTGAAGCCGCCCGGCCGTATCCAGAATCAGCGTGTCACAGCCAGCCTTTTGAGCTAATGCGCCCGCCTGCCGGCAAATCTCCACCGGATCCATGTCCGTGGTGGACGGAAACACCGGCACATCCAGTTGCCCCGCCAGCTTTTTTAACTGCTCAATGGCGGCGGGCCGGTAAACGTCCGCCGGTACCAGATAGGGGGTATTCCCTCTTTTGCGCAATAAGATAGAGAGCTTCCCCGCCGTCGTGGTCTTACCTGATCCTTGAAGCCCCACCAGCATGATGGCCGCCGGTTTGGTATCGGAAAGATGAATATCCACATTCCGACTGCCCATCAACTCGGTGAGCGTCTCATTGACGATCTTCACCACCTGCTGACCGGGGGTCAAACTGGCCATGACTTCCTGGCCCAGCGCACGCGCCTTGATATCCGCAATCAGCTGTTTGACGACCTTATAATGAACATCGGCTTCCAATAAGGCCATTCGAACCTCTCGAAGGCCCTCCTCAACGTTGCTCTCGGACAACTTGCCGTGGCCCTTGAGCTTTTTAAACACCGAGTTCAGTCTGTCGCTTAAATTATCAAACATTCAATTTTCAATACCTTACAAATCCGCTACCCTCAGGATTAAAACCTTGAAAGTATAATCGAAAAAATGCTATGTCAAGAAAAATCAACTTATCACGGCGATTACAACCCATGATTCACCCCTATACGGTACCATCGAATATTTCCGTCATGCCGAATCCACTCTGCAAGCAAGACATAAAAGATTTCACGAAAAGCCGGCTCATCTCCTGGCTGAATCAGCACGGCATTGCCCCCTTTCGCGCCGATCAGATTTTCCGTTGGATCTATAATGCACAAACCGATGATTTTTCGGCCATGACCAATATCAATAAGGACATCCGGGCGCTCTTAGCCGAGTACTTCACCATCGGCAGACTCAAGATAAAGGCCGTGGAATCCTCAAATGACGGCGCTCAAAAATACCTGTTCGAACTTTCCGACGGCAATCTGATCGAAAGTGTATTCATTCCCGGACGCACCCATGACACCCTGTGTATTTCCAGCCAGGTCGGTTGCGCGCAGGGCTGCAAGTTTTGCTTAACCGCCAAGACCGGGTTCATTCGAAATCTGTCCGTCGGCGAGATACTGGCACAGGTCCGGGATATTCGCAAGCAAATCGAACCAGACCGCCAGATAACCAATATCGTGCTGATGGGCATGGGGGAGCCGCTCGCCAACTATGAAAACGTGATCAACGCCCTTGAAATACTGACCAACAGCGAGGCCGGCCTTGGCTTTTCCCCCAGGAAAATCACGCTTTCAACCGCCGGCCTGGTGCCGAAAATCGCCCAGTTAGGCCTGGACAGTCAGGTAAATATCGCCATTTCACTCAACGCCGTGGATAACGACACACGAAACAGGCTGATGCCCATTAACAAAAAATACCCCATCGAGCAATTGATGGCGGTATGCCGGGAATATCCCCTGTTGCCGCGCCGCAAGATCACCTTTGAATATATTTTAATAAAGGATGTGAACGAATCCCCCGCTCACGCCAAAAAGCTCGCGGCATTGCTTCGACCCATCCGGGCCAAGATCAATCTCATTCCTTTCAACCCGCACGAGGGCTGCGAAATGACCCGCCCCGATTGGGACACCGTGCTGAAGTTTCAAAAAATTCTCAATGACTTAAACTATACGGCCAATATCCGCCAAAGCAAAGGCAGCGATATTTCGGCCGCTTGCGGCCAATTGCGCGCTCGGGCGGTCCCTACAGCAAAAACGCCTTGAACAAATCCGGTGCCATTCCCAGCACCTGTATCCGCGTTTCTTTGTCGGGCGCCTTAACCCTTACCTCCGTCGGTATTTCCTGGGGCGTTTTGCTATAGCCGACACACAGCGAGGCCGCCAACTTCACGGTCGTCTCATCGGCTCCGGCGGTTACCAGACAAACCGGCCCGGGTTTTTTGTGCAGCCAAAGGCGCGTATCTTTGGCCGGATCCGCATAGGTTTCCAACGCCTCATTCTCCGGCTTTGTTCGGCCGACAATGATCTTCGCCCCGGATTCAAGGCGAAAATGCCGGCCGTATTTCAGCAGATGAAGTTCGGATTCACTCGTTGTCTCCTGGTGTGCGAATAGATCCCTGAGTCGGTCGGCATAGCCTTTGTCGGTCAACAGGCACCCGCCGGCGGGCGAGGGATAGTCCGTAATTTCGAATTGTTCCGCCAACACCATCTGGTCTTTTCTCCCGCGGCCCGTGATACCGAGTAGCCGGGATCTATCCACCCACCCCTCTTTTTCCGGAATAGTCTCGCCTAACTGCAGCGCGCTGAGCGGTCTTAAAATGTACCCGTCATAGCCGGAATGCTTTTCAACATATCGCAAGGACGATCGGGTTTGCGACATGGGTCGCTGCCCGAGCACTTCCCCGCTGAATAAAAAATCAAAGCCTTTTTTACGCATCGTTTCACCGGCGAGCCGAAACATCAGCGCGTGGCAATCCAGACACGGATTCATGTGTTTCCCGTAGCCGCATGGCGGGTTTCTAAGCATGGTTAAATAGATATCCGTGATATTGGCGACTTCTAAGGGCAAGCCTAACTGTTTCGCCGCCTCCCGTGCCTTTTGCGCCGAAAAAAAAGGGGTCTCAAAGGTTATCAGATAGACGTCAATCCCTTGCATTTGCAGTATTTTCGCTGCCAAGCGGCTGTCAAGCCCCCCGGAGCACAGGCCCAACGCACGTGCTTTTCTTTTTGTTACTTCCATGCTACTTAACTGCAACCTTCTGAATTAAAAATGTTATCCATTAACCTGCTTGACACATACGCCCGGACGGTTATCATGCCCAAAACCAAAAAGCAAATCACCGCCATCGTCAATTTTCTGAAGGCGGCCTACCCGAACGTCAAGACACAACTCACGCACAAAAACCCCTTTGAACTCCTTGTGGCCACCATTCTCTCGGCCCAATGCACGGACAAACAAGTTAACGCCGTAACTGAAACGCTTTTCCAAAAGCTGCCCACACCACGGGACATGGCCGCCGCTCCGCTGCCGGTCATTGAAAGCCTCATCCGCTCAACGGGTTTTTATCATAACAAGGCAAAACATATTCAATCCTGTGCGCAAGCGCTTCTATCCGACCATAACGGCCAGGTGCCCCGAACGTTGGAAGCGCTTGTCACATTGCCCGGTGTCGGGCGAAAAACCGCCAATGTGGTCCTTGGCGCCGCCTTCGGCATGCCGGGTATCGTCGTCGACACGCATGTCGCCAGGCTCTCGCAACGAATCGGCCTGACCCGGCACACGGATCCGGTCAAAATTGAATTCGACCTGATGAACCTGCTTCCCAAAACCACATGGAACGATTTCTGTCTACATCTCATCTATCACGGACGCGCCGTTTGCACGGCCAGGAAACCGAAGTGCCTTTCCTGCATGCTTCTGACTTTATGCGATTATCCAAAAAACAACCCGGTACCCGCATAAAAAACCACGCCCGTATCAGGCGTGGTCCCATATGGATCATCATCACACTTAACTTATTTACTTAATTCCAACAGCATCTCCATGGCTTCCTTGGCGCTTTTATTCTCATGCACAATGGCGCAAGCCGCTTTGACAAATGCCGTCGGATGGGAATGCTGAAACACATTTCGGCCGATGGACAACCCCTTGGCGCCGGCCTGCATGGCCCCTTCAATGGTTTCAAACATTTCTTTTTCGGTTAATTTGCTCCCACCGGCGATCAACACCGGTGCCGGACACCCCTCTACGACCCTGGCAAACGATTCCGGGTCTCCGGTGTAGTTGGTTTTGATGAAATCCGCACCCAGTTCAGCGCCGATTCGGGCCGCCATTTTCACCACATCCACGGATTTGTCATCCGTAATATTGCGGCCCCGCGGATACATCATGGCGATCAACGGCATACCCCAGTAGCTGCACTCCACGGCGATCCGGCCAAAATCCGCCAGCATTTCCGGCTCATCGTAACTACCGATATTAATATGAATCGAAACGCCGTCCGCCCCAAAGCGAATGGCATTTTCAACCGTATTGACAATCACTTTTTTGTTGGGTCTGGGGGATAAACTGGTGGAGGCCGACAAATGAAGAATGAGCCCGACATCCCGTCCACCATGCCGATGCCCGTATTTGGGCAGCCCGATATGCCCGATAACCGCATTGGCTCCCCCTTCGGCCACCGCGTTAACCGCTTCGGGCAGGTTGATGAGGCCATCGATCGGGCCAACCGTTACCCCATGATCCATTGGGACAATGACCGTTTTGCCCGTTTGACGGTCCATAATTCGTTCCATACGAATCGATTTGCCGATGTTCAGCATAACCACACTCCTTAATATAAAGGTTTTAGCAAAACCTGTTTATTTAAAACTTCCCTTCACCGGATAAGCCAGGATCAAAGGGAATGACGGCCTGCGCCGTTTTTGTTTCCTGAATTCATATCTTTTAACAAAGACTGGGGTCAAGAAAAGAATACGGCTATTTTTTTACAGGAGGTTCGGGGATAAATGGCAACCCCGACCTTCCCGTTATCATTATGAAGGGGTTCAGTGAGTGGTTAGACCGGGGCAGGCGGTCAAACACGGGTTCAAAAGATTGCTCATGAAACCGAGTTCTTTTCCGGCTTTGGCCGGGTTTGTTCGGGATATGCCGGATGAGCGGATGATATTCCAACAGAAAAAAACAAGAAAAAATCGGATTGGGCCGACAGAATACTTTGAGTGCGAAAATCCGTGATCTATGCGCTTCACACGCCGCCGACACGCTCCCGATCTGTTGCCAAAACCACAAATAAGCATTAGTTTTTTAACAGTAAGGAAATGACATTCAATAGGACCCATCTTTTTCGTGAGGTGACTTATGAAGAATATTTCAAGCGCAAGCGACAAAAGCTGCTTTTTGACATGCGATGAGAGCCTTAAGGAATGCATGAATCGGGGAGAAGACGAATCGGTGTGCCGCATGAAGCAGGTCCCCTGTATTTGCAAGTGCCGAGCAAGTTAAGTAAATTGCTTCCCTTTTTGATCGTCAACATTTAATAGGCGTTAACGCGTCGCTGCCGGCCGGCAGCGACGCTTTTTTTTGAAAATTCCTAATCCGGCAAAGCCGGATGCTGGAAGGCTGGAATGCTGGGAAGCATAAAGCCATCTTTCACCTTCGGCGAATATACACGCAAAAGCGTGCATGTTTCTGGTAAAGGGCCTAAAATGGCCGGTGCCGGCATTTTGAGGTAACGGCGGCATTTTCCAAATAAGTTAAAACGAAATCATATTGACACCACGGATGCGTTTGCGTTTAATTCCGAGCACGTTCCATTCGTTTCCGACATTCGACAATTAAATCCCTTCTAAAGGGAAAGGCCGCCATGCCATTCGACATGACATTGAAAAAGCTGGGCCGTTATGAAATCAAGGCCAAAATCGGCGAGGGCGGCATGGGCACCGTTTTCGAAGCGCTCGATCCGGTGCTTGAACGGAAAGTCGCCTTAAAGATCAGCAGACTTTTTGACAATGCGTCAAGCAAGCCCGATCAACCGCAGTTGGCGCTATTTATCAAAGAGGCACGGCTGGCGGCGCAGTTCATTCACCCCAACATCGCCATCACCTATGATGCCGGGTTTGAAGAAGACATGTTTTTCATGGCGTTAGAATTTATTGACGGCGCCGGCCTTCAGATGCATTCGCGGCCGCCGCAGTTGCTTCCGAAGGCACAGGTCATCGAGATTATATATAATATCTGCTATGCTCTCGATTATATTCATAGCAAGGGATATCTGCACCTGGACATCAAACCGTCCAATATCATGCTCACGCAAAAGGGCGAGGTCAAATTGATGGATTTCGGCATCTCGCGGCTCATGAAAGAACGCCCGCAGGCCGAGGATGGTCTGGCCGGTTCTATTTTTTATCTCGCCCCCGAGCAGGCGTATCCCGGGCAACAACTCAACCATCAGACCGATTTATACTCTCTGGGTGCCGTGCTATATGAACTCTTATGCGGTCAGCGGCTTTATGAGGGCGACGACCCATACCAGCTTCTGTATAAAATTTCTCATAAAGAGCCGATGCCGATTGCGAACCTCATTCCCGAAATTTCACCTGAAATTTCCCGTATCATTCAAAGAGCGCTGAACAAGGACAGAAAAAAACGCTTTCAGTCCGCAAGGGAGTTTGCCGATGCCCTGCAACCCATTATCCGCGGCAACGATACGCTCTTAATGGATCAACAGGACAAACGGAAAATGGCGTTTTTGCGTCAGCTTTACATGTTCCGCCATTTTCAACTATCTGACTTAAAAGAAATTATTCGCCTGTCCGCCTGGAATGCCTATAAAAAGGACACCTGGATTCTCGAAACTTCGGACAGCCACAGCAAGATTTATGTGATGATTCACGGAACCGCATCCCTGCATCTGGGCGAAGAGGCAAAGCCGCTTCAAAAGGGGGAGGTGTTCGGGGAATCGGCCATTCTCTACCCCCTGTCCGCCGGCGCGAAAATTCGGGCGGAATCCGATTGCGTGGTGATGAGCATTAACGCCAACCTCCTCAATCAGGCCGATGAATCGCTTCAGGTGAAATTTTTAAAAGAATTTTATAGCAAAAAGGTCAGGCAGTTGGTGGAAGCAAACCTTAAGATGATTCGGCAGCGCTTTTAATTTCCTCTTTGAGCATGCAACAGGCGATCTTATAGGCCGGCTTCCCGTCCGCAGTGTATTCGATATTGCCCGGCTGAATGATTTTGTTCATCACGCACCCTTCCGGAATACTGAGGGGAAATAGATCCATTTCATTTATTTTCGGCGTATTTACCAACCGGTCCTTTTCAATGACGTGGCTGTGAAACGGAAAATCCTCACACAGCGGGCAGCGATACACGCGGCCGTTGGGAAAGAGAAAATAGTTTTCCGCCTCGATGCCGGCGCAGGCAAAGGGCTCTTCGGGACGCAAAAACACCTTCGGATAGGTCACGGTGATGCCCAGCCGGGCAACGCGATCCGCCACCTCCGGAATAATCCCCAGCCACTCTTCCGGCAATAATTGAAGGCACTTGCGGTCCGATTCGGGCGCCGCGGACTTGCCTCGAATGCCGATAACCTGAATAAAAAACCGATGCAGGCCCAACTTCGCCAACAATTCGGGCATGCGATGAATTTCGTGAAGATTTTCCCGGCTCACCGTATAGATCAGGCTGGTGTGAAAGCCTTTTTGCCCGGCATTCCGAATGCCCTTCAGGCAGGTGTCGTATGAGCCCCTGCCCCGAATTCGATCATTGGTCTCACGCGTCGCACCGTCCAGGCTGAAACTAAAAAAATCCACCTCCCCGGGCGCCACCTTTGATAAAATATTATGAAAGAGATAGCCGTTGGTATCAATGGTGATGGATTCATAGCCCATGGCTCTGGCAGCTTTAACCGATTGAGAGAGGGCCGGATGCAGGGTCGGCTCGCCGCCGAGAAAGATGACATTGGCATGCCGGCTTTTATCGGCGAAAAGTTTCAGCCAGGAAATAACGGTATCAAGGGCGAGGGGAGCCGTGCCATGCTGCGCCGGGTTGATATAGCAATGCGTGCAGGACAGATTGCATCCGGTGAGAATATGGAAAAACACGTTGAGCGCGTTTTTTGAAAAAGCGACCGTTTTTTTCATTTGCCCGGCACGTTAAAAAATTATCTATTGTATTTCAAGGCAATTTTTGGACAGATCCTCATCAAAGGACACCGGGTAACACCCGTCAAAACAGGCTTTGCAAAAACTGTTCTCGGGATCCTCCACACCGGTTGCTTCCAACAACCCCTTTAAGCTCAGGTAATGGAGCGAATCGAGGCCCAAATACTCCTTGAGTTCCGGGACCGACATTTTCGCGGCAATAAGCTCTCCTTTGGTTGAAAAATCGATGCCGTAATGGCAGGGAAACCGATGGGGAGGCCCGCTGACCCGCATGTGAACACGTTTTACACCAAGCTCCCGCAGGGCTTTGACGCGGGTGCGGACGGTCGTGCCGCGAATGATGGAGTCTTCAATAATAATAATTTCTTTTCCTTTAAGAAGGGACCGAACCGGGTTCAGTTTGATGCGAACGGCAAAATCCCGCATGCTTTGGGTCGGCTGAATAAAAGTTCTGCCCACATAATGGTTTCGAATCATGCCCATTTCAAACGGAATACCGGATTCCTGGGCATACCCTATCGCAGCATAGTTTCCAGAATCCGGAAAAGGCATCACGAAATCGGCGGATACGGGGGCTTCCCGCGCGAGCCTGCGGCCGTGCGCTTTTCTGACTTCATAGACGGTTTTTCCGAAAATAGAGCTGTCCGGCCTGGCAAAATAAATAAATTCAAACACACAGAATCGCTTTTTGTCCGGCTCGGCGTAACGAATGCTTTTGACCCCGTTCGGTCCGATAATCACGATTTCACCAGGGTCGAGAGACCGAATAAATTCCGCCTGCACCAGGTCCAGGGCGCAGGTTTCAGAGGCCAGCACATAGCTGCCGTTGAGTTTACCGAGGCTTAACGGGCGAAACCCGTGGGGATCCTTGATGCCGACCACCTCTCCCCGGTTCGTTAGCATGACAAAGGAAAATGCCCCCTTAATTCGCGATGCGGTTTCAACCAACGCCTGCTCAAAGCCCTTACCCAGATTTTTCACGAAAAGATGAAGAAAAACCTCACTGTCCATCGTGGTTTGAAAAATAGAGCCCGTTTCTTCCAGTTCATTTCGCAGGGTGTGCGCATTGACCAGATTGCCGTTATGGGCCACCGCATAAGTCCGCTGGCGGTGCTGAACCACCAGCGGCTGTGCATTGGTAAGAATCGAGCTGCCGGTGGTGGAATATCTCACATGACCGATGGCGCTTCGCCCCTTTAATTGTTCGAGCTGCGGCATGTTAAAGACTTCGGCGACAAGCCCCATCCCTTTATGCTGCCGCATGATATTTTCCTCGACAACCGCTATCCCGGCGCTTTCCTGCCCGCGATGTTGAAGGGCGTATAATCCAAAATAGGTCAGCTTGGCTGCATCGGCATGATCCTGAATGCCGAATAAGCCGCAAGCTTCGCGTGGTTTTTCCGAATAGATATCTTCCAATGCACTTTCTCCAAAACAGTTTTGTGACAGCCGCTTTCCCACCCCTTTAACACAGGAATCTGCCGAGTGCAAACGCTTGCAAGCCAATCAAATTCCACTATAAGTTATGCTAATAAAACAAAAAAAAATTAATCTTACAGCAGCTCCCGCGCATTTGGAATATGGCACAGCGCGTTAGACCCCCCATCAAAAACATGCAAGAAAGAACGTGCATAATGGGAGAGGGCCTGATAGTGTTCAGCAACCGCTTGGAAAACCCCATTGTAAGGAACCCCAAATTCTATGACGCAAGATAGCCTTATCCCCGCCAAGCAATCATTGGAATCTGAAGATTACTGGCGGGCATTTTGCGATGCCGCCAAGACCCGCGGCCTTACTCCGCCGGAGGATCCAGACTTTATCAGGATCGCCAAACCCATCTTTTATTTCAGCGAGTTTATCCGTCGAAGTTGCCTTCTTGATCCGGCACTGCCGGCAGAACTGGTACAAAGCGGCGATCTGCGAAAAAGCGGTCGATCTGCGGATTATCTACCTTATTTACAGGCCCGTATAGCGTCAGTCGCCGACGAAGCCTTGCTGGGACAAATTCTCTGCAACCTTCGTCGCCGGGAAATGGTGCGAATTGCCTGGCGGGATTTGGCCGGATGGGCCGATCTGGATGAAACCATGGGCGATTTGTCTGCGTTTGCCGATGCCTGCCTGGAAACGACGCTGGCGTATCTTTACCGGGCCCAATGCGGGCTATATGGCCTTCCACTGAATGCCGCGCATCATCCTCAGCAACTGGTGGTCATCGGCATGGGAAAACTCGGTTCCCGTGAATTGAATTTTTCCTCGGATATCGATCTGATATTTGCTTATCCCGAAAGCGGCCAAACCGATGGCGGCACTCGCGCCATCAGTAACGAAGAATTTTTTGTGCGCTTGTGCCGCAAGTATGTGAAAATTTTAAGCACCGTCACTTCGGACGGCCCTTTGTTCCGGGTGGATATTCGATTGCGGCCTTTCGGCGATAATGGCCCCCTGGTGATGAGCTTTGACAATATGGAAGATTATTACCAACAGCAAGGCCGGGACTGGGAACGGTATGCATGGATCAAGGCCCGCGCCGCAGCAGGGGATTTAGACGCAGGAAAGCGGCTGATAGAAAGGTTGCGGCCCTTTATTTACAGACGATATTTTGATTACAGCGCCTTTGAATCCATTCGGGACATGAAACTTAAAATCGCTCGGGAAGTCGCCCAGAAAAAAATGCAGAATAATATCAAGCTGGGACCGGGCGGCATACGAGAAATCGAATTTTTCGGACAAACCTTTCAGCTGCTTCGCGGGGGCGTGACACCGGCGCTGCAATGCGGCCCTATTCAGGAGACGCTCAACCAACTCGTCCGTGAAAACCATATTACACCGGAAGTTTGCGGGGCACTAACCGAGGCTTATCGGTTTTTAAGACATACGGAGCACCGGTTACAAGAATATGCGGACCAGCAGACGCATCAATTGCCTGAAAAACAGGATGAGAGGCAACGGCTGGCCGCATCAATGGGGTTTCCCGAGCCGGAGGCGTTTTTTCAAGCGCTTCAGCGCCATCGGCAATTGGTGCATCAGCATTTCAATCAACTTCTAGAGCTTGAACCATCAGAAAACATGGAGGAAAGCACAGCGTCCTTCGCCGAAAATCTCAACACCCGAATAGCCGCTCTGTGGCTTGCACCCCTGTCGGAATTCGGCGAAACCCTGCTGCTCGATGCCGGATACAACTCCCCCAAAGAAATTGCGACCCTATTGGACACCTTGCATCACGACCCCTCCACGCGGGCGCTTAGCCCCGCCGGCAAAAAGCGGCTGGATAAGGTCATTCCCGAATTGCTGTTGCGCGCCGCCCAAGCGCGCGAGCCGCAAGTGGTGTTGGCCAGACTGCTGGATCTGATCAAAACGATTCAACGTCGGACGACTTACCTGGCCCTGCTTCAGGAAAACCCGACGGCCTTAACCCGTTTGGTGGAATTTGCCGATGCCAGTCCGTGGATGATTTCTTATTTAATGCGCCACCCGGTGCTGCTTGACGAACTGCTGGATCCGCGAACCCTTTATGCCCCTCCCAATCGCCCGGAACTTGCAGAGGAAATCGACCGGCGCTATGAGCTGATCGATCCCGATGATCTGGAATACCAGATGGAAGTGTTACGGATTTTCAAGCAGACCAACACGCTTCGCGTGGCAGCCGCTGACATCGGCGGCGTGCTGCCGTTAATGAAAGTGAGCGATCATTTATCCGATATTGCCGAAATCTCCGTCGCAAAGACAGTGGATCTTACCTGGCGCCATCTGGTCGAAAAACACGGGACGCCGAATTGCATGCTTGACAATACGCCGCTGGATCGGGGATTTGCTGTCATTGCCTATGGAAAACTCGGCGGTCTGGAGCTTGGCTACGACTCAGACCTGGATCTGGTGTTTCTTCATGCCTGCACCGGCGCACAAACCCGGGGCGGTTCCCGGCCCTTGGATATTCCGCAGTTTTTTTCCCGGTTGGGCCAGCGGGTCATTCACTTTCTGTCCGCGCACACACCGGCCGGCGTTCTTTATGAAACGGACATGCGGCTAAGACCCAGTGGAACCAGCGGCCTGCTGGTCTGTCACATTGATGCCTGGGAGGAATATCAGATGAAAGACGCCTGGACCTGGGAACATCAGGCGCTGGTGCGGGCCCGCGGCATCTGCGGGGATTCGGCGCTAATTGCGCGTTTTGAAACCGTGCGGCTTCGGGCGCTTTCCCGTCCCCGACGCAAGGCCATTTTAAAAAAAGAGGTGTCGGACATGCGCGAGCGCATGCGCCGGGAACATGGGGGTCACCCTTCAACTGACTTCAATCTCAAACATGATCCCGGCGGCATGGTGGATATCGAATTTCTGGTTCAATACATTGTGCTCTTGATGGCGCACCGCTATCCGCAACTGCTGAAATGGACCGATAATGTGCGACAAATTCAGGCCCTGGCGGAGGAAAAAATTATCGGAGATGACATGGCGCATCAACTTCGAACGGCCTACCTGACCTACCGGTCCATGGCCCACCGGTTAAGCTTACAGGAAGCACCTCCGGTCGTGCCAGCGGATCAATTCAAAGCCTATCGGCAAACGATTATGCGCTTTTGGCATCACGTGCTGGGCCAACCGGATCAGCCACCAAAGGGTCTTTCTTAACGAAAACTTTTTATCAGCGCCAGGAAATCCGTGAAATTCTTCGTTCGAAGCACCTGTTCAAGCATTTTCGGTTCACGAAAACACCGCGCTATTTCGGAACCGATCACTAACTGCACACGGGGATCGTTTCTCGGCGTCAGCAGAAGAAAAATAATATTGGCCGGTTTGCCGTCCGGTGCGTCAAAGTCGATGCCCGTATCGGAAATACCAACCGCGACAATGGCCTCTTTAAGTCCTTCAATTCGTGCATGCGGCAGCGCTATTCCCTTGCCAAGGCCCGTGCTAAGCGCTTCCTCGCGATCCCAGACCGCTGCTTCGATTGCTTCTATATTCAGACCGCTGATCGCTTCACACACGGCCGTCGTCATTTCATGAATGACATTCCGTCGCGAAACGGCTTTTAGTTCACGGAAAAAAAGTTTTGACAACAATGAATCCTGAAGCCGCCACCTTTTTGAAGGCCGAAGGATGAGTCGAATGCCGGGCCCACTCATCATGGAGGTGGCAATGGCCATAATAACCAGCGCGACAAAAAGTCGTTGGCTGATAATCCCCGCTTGCAGGGCAAGCAGCCCGATGATGATTCCCATGGCGCCAACGGAAACCATTGCAAAACCGACCGCCCGCGCCTCCTGGGCGGGCATCCCCCCCCAACGAGCGCCCAAAACCCCCCCGGCGAGTTTAACAACACAGACAAGCCCAAGGACCGTTAACACAAGGGGAAGATCAAAATGCGCCAGAAAATCCACTTTAAGCCCAATGCTAGCAAAAAACACGGGCGCAAAAATAAAGGAAACAAAATGGTCAATGGTTACCCTCGTGCTTTCGCGCAAGTGCGCGGAATCGCCAATAGCCGCCCCCACAAGAAAGGCGCCAAAAATGGCATGGATTCCAATCCATTCGGTAAAAGCGGCGCCGAGCATCGCCAGAATCAGCGCAAAGCTAAGCTCGCCTCCGGGCCATCGCGTATAAGCCTGCACAAACGGCAACACTCTGTGAATCAACCAGCGGCCGATGGTAAGGATTCCGGCGGCAAAGGCTATGGTCAGCGTAATCGTCTGCATGATATTATTTCCGCGATCTGCGCTCTCGCCCATCAGTCCCAAAATGATGGCGAACACAATCCAGCCGATCAGATCGTTAAAGATGGCGGCGCTAATCACCACCATTCCGAGATCGCTTCGGTAAAGATCCATATCCATCAGCGTTTTCGCAATAATGGGCAGCGCGGAAATTGACATGGCGATGGCTAAAACCAGCGCGAACACCAATGGATTTGCATCCGGCTGCTTGCCGAGCGCCTGCGGCGCCAGCCAAGCCACCAAAAAAGCGAAAAAAAATGGAACGGCAATGCTTGCCATGCCGACTTTTAACCCGGCCTTGCCCTGCTTCCAAAGGGTTGACAAATCCACCTCGATACCGGCAACCATTAAAAAAAACACAATCGCGAGTGTCGCGATGGTATCCATGGCAACGGCATTCGGTCCCTGGGGGGGAAAGAGAAATAAGCCGAGCTCGGGCGACACATTTCCCAAAACGGTCGGGCCTAGCAATACACCGGCAAGTAACTCCCCCAATACGGCAGGCTGTCGCAACCGTTGTGCCACCTCACCGAGTGCACGGGCAAAACACAACAACACTCCGAAAGATAAAAGCATCACGCTAACGGCATGTGAATTCATGTTGCCATATCATCCATCGCGCACATGCGCGGTTCGCACCGAAGGTGCATCAAATCCGATTGCGGTAACGGCTCCGCTATGATAGCGATCTATCTGTGAAATCTCAATTTAAAACGAAGCCGAATATGATAAGGGTCTAAATTCGGTCAGGATGGCTCGCATGAAAATCATTCTTGTAATCGCACTAACCGTGGATGGAAAAATCGGTCTCAGCTCGGAACATTTTCCCGACTGGACCGAGCTGGCGGATAAACAGATGTTTAAGCGCATCTCCAAAGAGTCAGGCGTCATTATCATGGGATCCAAGACCTTTGATACACTGGACAAACCCCTTCCAGACAGAAAACATGTGGTGCTGACGAGAAAAAAACACCGCCGGTCCGAAACTGCGCAGGTCGAATTCACCGCCAAATCTCCCGCTGAAATTGTGGCAGATCTGGAAGCGCAAGGCTATAGCCAGGCAGTGCTCGGCGGCGGCAGCCGAGTTAATTTTCTTTTTGCTCAGGCGGGACTAATTGATGAAATATTGGTTACCTTTTCCCCAAAAATTTTCGGGGCGGGCTTATCGCTCTTTTCAGATCAGATTCAAATGAATCTGGCCTTATTGGAAACCGGAACGATCGGCGAGCACACCGTGTTTGCCCGATATCAGGTCATCCGTTCGCGC
This sequence comes from Desulfobacterales bacterium, assembly GCA_034003325.1. Classification (NCBI taxonomy): domain Bacteria; kingdom Pseudomonadati; phylum Thermodesulfobacteriota; class Desulfobacteria; order Desulfobacterales; species Desulfobacterales bacterium. The sequence goes on along the minus strand of JAVEYW010000017.1, from coordinate 28,878 downwards.
TGATCTTAACAGGGAAACGGCCGACCTTCGATTCTGGCGTCAAAAAGCACCATCCCTCAATCCTTCCGGGGCGGAAGCTTAAGGGCTTTTAAAACGGCGAATCGCGGATCTATGCCGTTATTTTTCTCGCAGGTGCAGCCGCCTTTGTTAAGATTTTCCCCGCAAGTGTGGCAAAGCCCCTTGCATGTCGATGCGCAAACCGGACTTACCGGAAAGAGCATTACCACCTGTTCCTGAACGGCATCGTGTAAATCGATGATATCCCCTTCGTAGAAAACAAGCCCGAGATCCTCGGCCTGAAGGGCAAATTCGCTTTGTTCTTCCTTTATTTCAGGTAGATTCTTAGTGAAACTCACAGAAAAATGATCCGCCAAAATGGTATCAAATTCCTCCAGGCACCGGCTGCACATAAGGCGAACGCCGATATGAAGGTTCCCGGACACCGCCACCATGTCCATCACCTTTTTAACCGCTACCACCCCTGCAATATTCCCGAGAAATTCGCACTCTCCCTGTTCCTGCATCTCTTTTAACACGGCAAAGCGATTCACCGGCTCATTAAGCTCTATAACGATACCATTTTCCGGTAAAGAGGCGACTCGAATCTGCATCTTGTTCTCCTGAAAAAATGCCTGTATAGGGTTGATCGTGTCCTATAGTAGATAATACGAAACTCAAAAAAATCAAAGAAAACTTCTATGTCGCCACTGAAACCCACGGCGAACGCGCCGAGTGATAAGGAAGAAAGTTCTTCCTCATCAAAAGAGGCCGAACGCGCTGGTAAAGCCGCTGCCTTTCGGCTTCTCGCCCGTCGGAATCTCACGCGCCGGGAATTATCCCTCAAGCTCTCTGCTCGCGGATTTGACGAAAAAACGACCACCCGCGTTCTTGCGGCCTGTGAACGGCTTCATTATGTAAATGACAATGAATTCGCCTTGGCCTACCGAAAACAAATGACGCAAAAAGGGTATGGCGCCCGTCGAATCAGAATGGCAATGAAACAAAAAGGTTTTACCGCTCGGCAGATTGATGCGGCCTTTTCCGATTATGACCTGACCACCGATGAAAACAGGGTGGCAGCCGAGGTGCTGGCCCGGAAAATAAACACCCTTCGTCATCTTTCAAATGACCTGAGAAAAAAAGAAAAGTTGTATCGGTTTCTTTATTCTCGAGGGTTTACCCAATCCACCATTTTTGAGAGCTTCCGAACCATTCAGCCCGATACCGATACCGGATCGACATAAAAAATCTTGCCAAAAATTCAGGGATGCATTACGTAATTCAATTACGCTTCTATCGGTGCCGTATCTTCACGGTTTCGGCGAAAATGATTTTATAAGCTTTTGTTATTAAAAGAAAATAAAGGATAGAATCCATCAGGAGCCGTTTCGGTGACAAAACTTTTGCAATTGGTAATCGCCTCCGGCAACAAGGGAAAAACCGCTGAAATAAAAGAGCTGCTTAAAGGGTTTCCCATACAGATCAAAAACCTGACTGACTTCGGCCCGATTCCGCCGGTGATTGAAAATGGGCTTAACTTTGAGGAAAATGCCTATAAAAAAGCCAGCCTTACGGCGCGCGTGCTGGGATTTCCCGCCCTGGCCGACGATTCCGGGCTTTGTGTCGAGGCCCTGGGCGGCGCCCCGGGTGTTTTTTCCGCCCGTTACGCCGGTGAGCATGCCACCGACGCGCAACGGTGTGACTATCTGCTCTCCGAGATGAAAGGCAAAACCAATCGGAAAGCTGCGTTCGAGTGCGTTATTTCCATTGCGGTGCCAACCGGTCCGGCGCTTACCTACGAATCCCGCTGCGAAGGCCGAATCACCGAGCACACGGTCGGCACGAATGGCTTTGGCTATGATCCGATTTTTTTCTATCCCCCCTTAAATAAAACCTTTGCCCAATTATCCCAAGAGGAAAAAGGACGAGTCAGTCATCGGGGCAAAGCCCTGCGGGAAGTGCGCAAGGAGTTCGATAAAATTCTGGTCTGGATTCGCCAGCATATGCCGGAACCCGAAAAATTCGGTTGTCAGGGAGGATAGCGCGCTTTGCGTACACAGCGGCATGGCGGTTTAAATATAATTGAAAATTTAGAATGTTACGTATAAAAACGGCGGTTTTGGCCAGAAGCTTGATCACCGGCCTTAAAGGAGAAAAAGAGATGGGAATGGGAAAAGAAAATTACAGCCTGACACTGGAAAAAGGAATTGATATCGTTCTGCAACTGGGAGGCATCAGCACCCTGGCGGATGCGTGGAATGTTTTCAAGGCAAAAATGGATGCCGCCAATTTTTCCAAAATTCAGAAAATCAAGAATGAAAAAGTGCTGCTTAAAATTGCCAACGCCATCGCGATGTGCGTTCCGGATGCTGTTTTCGTCAACACGGGCACGGAAAAAGACCGGGAATTTGTCCGCGACTTATCCCTTAAAAAAGGGGAAGAAGCCCCGCTTCCCATGAAAAACCACACCATTCACTACGATTTAAAAGAAGAGCAGGGCCGTATCGTGGATCGAACGTTCTACATCATCAACCCGGACGAAAAGGTCAGCAGCCTTGCCAACGGGATGGTGCGTGCTCAGGCGCTAACGGAAGTCAAAGAGAAAATGGCCGGCATCATGCGCGGCAAAACCATGATTCTGGGCTTTTATATGAGGGGGCCCGTGGGAGCGCCGGCATCCAATCCGGCCCTTGAAATGAGCAGCAGCACCTATGTATTGCACAGTGCCGATCTATTGTATCGAAATGCTTTTGATCAGTTTGACGCGGAAGTCACCCGTCTGGGTCATTTTTTCACGAATATTCACAGCGAGGGCCTAAACCGGCCAGAAGATCTGCCCAACGCCCGGGTTCTGATGGATCGCAGTTACCGGACCACCTATAGTTTTAATTGCACCTATGCGGGCAACACGCTGTTGATGAAAAAGGGAAATCATCGGTTTGCCGTGGACAAGGCCGTTTATGAAGGCCGCGGCCGGGAACTGGCCGAACATATGTTCATAACCGGCATCAAAGGACCCAGCGGGCGGGTGACCTGGGTGGCCGGAGCGGCCCCGAGCGGTTGCGGCAAAACCACGACCGCGATGGCCGGCGATTGTTTTATCGGCGACGATCTGGCACAGATGTGGATTGACCCGAACGGCTCGCTTCGCGCCGTCAACCCTGAAAGCGGCATTTTCGGTATCGTGGAGGACGTGAACTGGGACGGCGATCCACAACTGATGAAACTTCTCAGGGAACCCGGCACGGAAGTCATCTGGACCAATGTGCTGATTGATGAAAACGGTGTGCCCCACTGGACGGGAAACGGCGAGCCCCAACCGGAACGGGGTCGTAATTTTCAAGGCGAATGGGTTCGGGGAAAAGTAGATCAAAACGGCAAGGAAGTTCCGATTTCCCATCCCAATGCCCGGTGCACGCTCATGAGCAGCGCCCTTGCCAATTACTCGGACCGATCTGAAGATTCCACCGGTGTCGGCATTCGCATCATCACCTACAGCGGACGGGACAGCAACACCATGCCGCCAGTAAGGGTCGCCAACAATACGGATGAGGGGGTGGTCATCGGCGCTTGCATCGTCTCGGCAGCAACCGCCACCGAGGTGGGCGCCACCGGCGTAAAACGCGCGCCGTGGGCCAATGCCCCTTTTATTCCAGGCGCCCTGGGTGACTACATGGATGCCCAGTTTAAATTTTTCGGCAGCAACCAAATCACCGAGGCCAAGCGACCGATTCTGGCCGGCCTGAACTACTTTCTGACCGATGAGGCCCGGGGCGGAAATTCCAAAAAACTGCTGGGCGAAAAACGGGATGTCAAAGTGTGGCTGGCATGGCTGGAACGGCTTGTTCACCGGGAAGTCGGCGGAATCGACTCGCCCATCGGGTTATTGCCAAGGTATGAGGATTTAAAAGGCCTTTTTAAGTCGATCATACAAAAGGAGTATTCCGAATCGTTATACATCAAGCAGTTTTCACTATATCTGGATAATATTCTTGACCGCGTCGATCTTCAGATCGCCGCCTACGGCAAGGAAGTGAATATTCCCAACCGGCTATTTGAAATTCTGGAGGCACAAAAGTCCGGTCTTCAGGCGCTGAAAGACACCTTTGGCTCGATCGTAACCCCGGCGCAGTTGATCGAACTTCAACAATAGGCATTTTGGTCGGAACGTGGCCACTTGCGCCGATAAAAACCGCCGGGAGAAACGAGCTGCTTACACTCATTTTCAGCCGACGCATGCTGACGGCATTTCTGATGGGGTTTTTCTGCGGGTTGCCCCTGTTGCTGACAAAGGATGTGCTTCAAGCGTGGATGAGTGATTCGGGTATGGATTTGTCCGTGATCGGGCTGATGTCCCTTGCGGGGATTCCCTACACCGTCAAGTTTCTTTGGGCGCCGTTTCTGGACCGGTTCAGCTTGCCCGTGCTGGGCCGGCGGCGGGGATGGTTGTTGATTGCACAGCTATGCCTGACGGCATCGATCGCGGGGCTGGCGCTGTTGTCAACGCCCCTGAAGAGTCCTGCGCTGATCGTCATCATGGCCTTCTGGGTGTGCTTTTTCAGCGCGTCCCAGGATGTGGTGACGGATGCTTATCGCCGAGAGGATCTGCCCACGCAGGAATTGGGACTCGGATCGGCCTTATATGTGAATGGATACCGGCTCGGAATGATCCTGGCCGGCGGGGGCGGGCTGATACTGGCGGATCATCTGTCCTTTTCCACCGTCTATCTTTTGATGGCCGCCTGTTTATTGCCCGGAATCGCGACAACCCTATTAACGCCGGAGCCGGCAGCCCCCTTCGGCATGCCGCAAACCATTCGCCAGGCCGTCATTCACCCGCTCACGGAATATTTCAACCGGCCGCAGGCACTGTCCATCCTTGGTTTCATTCTGCTTTATAAAATCGGCGATACGATGGCCGCCACCATGGCCATGCCCTTTTATCTGGCTGCCGGATACGGCAAAACCCAGATCGGCGCTGTTGTCAAAATTTTCGGGTTTTGGGCCACCATCGGCGGCGGGCTGGCCGGCGGCATTCTGATGCTTCGATTCGGCATATATCGATGCCTCTGGTGGTTCGGCATTCTTCAAGCCTCATCAACCGCCTGTTTTGCGGTTTTAGCCCGAATAGCGCCTTCTCTGCCCGCCCTCAGCAGCGTCATCGCCTTTGAAAACTTAAGCAGCGGCATGGGGACGGCGGCCTATGCCGCGTTTTTAGCCGGCCTGACCCATAAACGCTTTACGGCCACCCAATACGCCCTTCTTAGCAGCATCATGGGCATTCCGCGCGTATTTGCCGGCGCCGCCACCGGATACCTCGCCCAATGGATCGGCTGGGAGCTCTTTTTCATCTTCTGCACCCTTATGGCCGTTCCCGGCTTGCTGCTGCTGAAGACCATCGGCAATCAAAACACCGAATCGTTATAACGCAATGGGGCACGATCCTTTCTGAAAAAAAAGTGTAACTGCTCAGTAGCCAGGAGACAGAATCCAGAATTCTGTATTCCTGAGTAGTTACAAAAAAATTTTGGTTTCAGGCTGTTTTACTCAATCCACCGGATATTCGAATTGTTTTCCGCTATAGGTTTCTACGGTAAGCCGGCTTTGTGAGACACCTTTTACATATTCCGACAGCAACGGAACCTTTCCGCCGCCGCCCGGTACATCGATCACGTAATGGGGCATACACAAACCCGAGGTGTGTCCCTGAATTAGCGACATGATTTCAAGTCCTTTTTGAATGGGAACCCGAAAATGGCCGGTTCCCCGAACCAGATCCGGATGGTGCAGATAGTAGGGCCGAACCCGGAGTTTAAGCAGTTGCTGAAAAAGTTGTTTCATGATGATCGCATCATCATTGACACCTTTCAACAACACGGTCTGGTTTCCCAGCGGCATTCCGGCATCGGCCAATCGGGCGCAGGCCACTGCGGCTTCGGGCGTTATTTCCCGCGGGTGATTGAAGTGGGTATTCACATAGAGTGGATGAAATTGTTTCAGCATCGATACCAGGCGGTGGGTGATTCTTTGCGGCAGGGTACACGGTGTTCGGGTATGAATGCGAATCACTTCGATATGTGCGATTTTTCGAAGCGCGGAGAGAATCCGTTCAAGCGCATCGGTCTCCAGCAGCAAGGGATCTCCGCCGGAGAGAATCACGTCCCGCACCCGGGGTTCCCGGCGCAGATAGTCAATGACATCAAACAGCACCGAATCCGTAAACGCCGGCAAAGGCAGGCCCACGCGCCGCTTGCGCATGCAAAAGCGACAATACGCCGCGCATTCATTGGAAACCAGAAGCACCACCCGGTCCGGATAGCGATGAATCAGATTTGAAACCGGGGACAGCGGCTCTTCGGCCAAGGGATCCGGAACACCGACCTCATCGGTTAACTCGGCCGCATTCGGTACAACCTGCCGCCAAATCGCATCGTCTTTCGTTTCAATCAGTGAAAAATAATACGGGTTGATGCAAAAAGGATAGCGAGCCGCTACAGAAGAAACCCTCGCGGTATCGATCGGCAAGTGCTCGGCCAGTTGCCTTGCGTTGGTGAGGCTTTGTCGAAGAATCTCCCGCCAGTTTTCCATTCTGCGTCTGTACTCGATTCATCATCGGTTTCCGGATCGCTTCCTATGGCACAGGCCGGGTGGTTTTGCAAGTCATTCAGCGCGGTTTTTCTGCGCGGCCCGCCCCCTTTTGGGCTCGTTCTTTTCCATGCGGCACAATAAAAAACGCCCTCCCTCCCCGAAGGGAAAAAAGGCGTTTATATTTTCTTTGCTACGCAATCGGCGACTATATGTCAGTCACCAAGCGCAACGCACCGCGCGTATGGCATACGCGCCCGATTAAAACTGCCAGGTCAACTCAATGGTATCCACGTAGGCGGTTTCATCAAAAGCCGGCCCAAGACGGTCTTCAACACCATCCCCGGGGAAAAATACCGCGATAACATTTCCGATAGAAAAATGCGGGTTAAAGCTATAGGTCAATTGAAGATCCGCCTCAATACCGACCTCATCATCAATGGATTTTCCCGCTACTTGCTCTAACGCACCTTGTTCTTCAAAGGCAAAATACATCACCTGCGTTTTATAGGAAAGTTGATCGGTCAGGCACCCTCTGGCACCGATCCCCATCATGATCATACCCGGGGCATCCGCTTTGGAAGAATTGCTGATGCCGCCATAACCGGCTTTAGAACCCAGCACATTAAAATTGTTCGAGTACAAGTGGGTGCCAAGCGCCGGGACATAACGATAGATCATGGCATTTTCCATACCGAACGTCGGGGTGTACCGACCAATGTTGGTAATGCCGTTAAACGCTTCAATATCATCATCGTTGGGATCATCATCGCCGCTCAAATAGTACCCGCCCACGTAGACATTAAGCGCCTTGCTGATACCCGCTTCAATTGACGCAAAGGCACCAAACGCACTGATATCCAAGTCTTGATTGGTTAAGGTTTGCTCGCCGGTTGCATAGACGAATTCAAAGCGCGGGGTAAATATGCCGAGCTTGCCATAGCCCTCAACCCCCATATAATGCACATTGGCACTTCGGTCTTCATTGTCGCTGAACGCATAAAGAGGGGCCAGTGTAAATCCGTTCAAATCAAATCCAACGCGCAAGGTATATACCCGCCAGTCCAGACTATCGCCGTCTATGACACCGCCGGCCCCCTGGTTTGATATATCATCTTGCACGATAATATAAAGGGCTTCCCACTTGTTTTTACCGAAGGCCCCTTCCAGACCGATATAGGGATGATCATCCCCATAAAGAATGCCGCCACTCATAATATCAAGAAACTTGGTGTTCCAACCGGTATTTATTTTACAGGGACCAAAATTATACCCGAAGTTTAGTTTCTCTATACCAAAATCCTCACCGGTAAAACCGGTATCCATCTGGTTAAAATAACCAGCGGTCTTATCGGCGCCGCGGTCTGCGTTGGCTTTATTCAAATTGAAATCCGATTCGAGAATGATCATAAAATCCCAATCATCCGCCTTGGCATCCCAGCCGATGCGAGCTTCCGTGCGGACGGCATGGTTTTCCATCGTGCCGTTTTCGTCGATAATAAAGTCATACCGAGTGTCATCGGAATTAAAATCGGCATTTTCGATAAAATGGGGAAAGGTTTTAAGGCTGCCGAACATGTTTATCTCGATGTCTTTGCTTTTGGCAATGACATCTCCTAAGTCGGCCATAGCGGTAAACGGCAGAAAAATCAGACTCGCAACTAACAGGCTGGCTATCAAGCTTTTCTTCATCATATTCTCCTCTTAAGATTATAATTAGCGTGTGTATTCAGCAAGTAACCGAATTAAAATTTGGCTTCTAATGAATGGGCTGCGGCTTTCACCTCCTTTGTAGAATTGAATTATTGCCCAAATCAGTTACCAACGCTATTCTTTCCAGGCGGTTTGGGCGAACCGAAATAACGATATGATCCGGCAATAAATATTTTACCCCTACCAATTCTTTCTAATCCAAGTCAAGCATATTTTGGGGTATCCATGCGCAGTGCTTAATAAAAATAAAGCGTTATGACATTCAACATTATCAAAACCGGTGCCGGAAAGGCGTTGAAAAAGCATCCTCGCGCGAAAGCCCTTGCCATGAATTTGAACCGTGATTCTAGTTGACGCGCCATTTCCCCTGGGGTAATTTGAGCAGGAAATTACCTTAAAAAATGGGAATGAGGAACTTGTTATGGCGCACTCTGAAGTCTATGATCTTATCATCGTCGGTGGCGGTGCGGGCGGGCTCAACGCCGGCATTTATGCCATGCGGGCAGCCTTACAAACGGTTTTGATTGAAAAAGGAATTCCTGGCGGCCAGATCACCATGACCGAAGAGGTGGAAAACTACCTGGGGTTTGAGCATGTCACAGGCGCGGATCTGGCCATGAAATTCTCTCAGCATGCGCAAGCCTACGGACTCGATGTGCGTTCACAGGAGGTCGTGGCGGTAGAGCCCGGCCTTGCACATCATACGGTTATTCTGGCGGACCAAACCCGTTTAAAAGCTTATGCGGTCATTTTGGGCACCGGCGGCAGTCCCAAGAGATTGAACGTGCCGGGCGAATCCGAGCTATACGGGAAAGGCGTTTCCTATTGCGGGGTTTGCGACGGCTTTTTTTTCAGAAACAAGACCGTTGTGGTAGTGGGCGGCGGGGATACGGCTGCCGAAGAAGCCCTCTATTTGGCAAAGCTGACCAAACAGGTGTATCTTGTTCATCGCAGAGATGCGCTTCGGGCAGGCATGATATTACAGGAACGGCTTAAAGCCGATTGTAAAATTGAGCTTGTTTGGAACACGGTCATCACCCGCATTCAAGCCGACGCGCAGGGCGTGACCGCCGTTAAGCTCAAAGACGTTAACACCGGCGAGACCCGGGATCTCCCTACGGACGGCGTTTTTATCTTTGTCGGCTTTTCTCCCAATAATACGCTGGTGCCGGCCGGAACCAAAATGAATGCCGAGGGGTATGTCATCACAAACGAACGCTGCGAAACCAATACCCCCGGCATCTTTGCCATCGGAGATCTGAGAGAAAAATACGCCCGGCAGATTGTGCTTTCGGCAGCCGACGGCTGTACGGCCGCGCTGGCCGCGGCGCATTATGTGGAAACCAAAAAAGCCGTTGATGACACTTGCCAATTGTCCGAATAGCCTAATCCGGCAAAGCCGGATGCTGGGAGGCTGGGAGGCTGGGATGCATAAAAGCCGTCTTTCACCTTCGGTGAATATACACGCAAACGCGTGCATGTCGCAGATATAAGGTCTCTGAATATGCGTCTGGTTTCGGTTCACGGCGGGCATAGCGCCGAGTTTTGCGCACACGCGCAGGACAGCCTGGAAGACATCCTTCAGGCATATATCAAAAAGGGCTTCTCCTGGGTCGGCATCACGGAGCACATGCCGCCGCCGAAAAATCACTTCCGCTATCCGGAAGAAGTCCGGATAGGGCTGACCGCCGATAACCTCTACCGGCGGTTTGCCTGTTATATTCGAAAAGGCAATGCATTAAAGGAAAAATACAGGTCCGTCATTCAAATGGCCGTCGGGTTTGAAACGGAAATCTATTCCGGCGCGTTGCCCTTTGCACAACATTTGATTAAGATGTTTCAGCCGGACTATGTGGTAGGCTCCCTTCATCATGTCGATGATTACATGTTCGACTATGACGAAGCGCATTACCGCCGTGCCGCGGCTGCCGCCGGCGACATGAATTCGTTGTACCTGCGTTATTTTGACCTTCAATACAAAATGCTCACCACCCTTCGGCCGGCCGTAGTGGGTCATTTTGATCTTATCCGCATCTTTGACCCGGATTACAAAACCCGCCTTGATCAGTCCGCCATTCGGGAAAAAATTCTGCGAAACCTGGCATTTATTCGTTCCGCCGGGTTGCGTCTCGATCTCAATATGCGGGCGCTGTACAAAGGCGGCTCAGAGCCCTATATTTCCAGCTCAATTTTAACCGAAGCGTTGAATCTGGGGATACCCGTTATTCCCGGAGACGATTCTCACGGAATCGACACCGTCGGATACAAGATAAAAGAGGGGATTGAACTTCTTTCATCCATGGGCTTTGATACCAACTGGCAGCTGCCGGGATAGCCGGTTGAGAATTCTAAGAACGAATGGTTACAGTTCGGCAAACACTTCCTGCGCTGCGGCGATGGTCCGGTCGATATCGGCGTCGCTATGGGCCAAAGACACAAAGCCCGCCTCGAACTGCGAGGGAGCCAGGTAGATACCCCGCTTGAGCATTCCCTGATAAAAGGTCGTAAACCGCTTTAGGTCACAGGTTTTGGCATCATCAAAATTTCTCACCGGTATATCGGTGAAAAAAAGCCCCATCATGGAACCGATACAGTCCACCGAAGCCGAAATTCCGGTTTTTTTCAGCGCGGCTTTGAGCCCTTCGACCAACCGATTGGTTTTAGTGGCCAGGCGCTCATAAATGCCCGGCGCCTTAAGCCTGTTTAAGGTGGCGATCCCCGCCGCCATGGCCACGGGATTACCGGACAGGGTGCCTGCCTGGTATACCGGCCCAACGGGTGCGATCTGTCTCATATACTCACCTTTGCCGCCGTAAGCACCCACCGGCATGCCGCCCCCGATGATTTTTCCAAGGGTGGTCAAATCCGGGTCAATGCCGTAGACTTTTTGCGCGCCTCCGTAAGCCACCCGAAATCCGGTCATGACCTCGTCAAAAATGAGCAGGCTGCCGTGCTTTTTCGTCTCCTCGCGAAGTGTTTCCAAAAAACCCGGGACGGGTTTTACCAGGCCCATATTTCCGGCTACCGGTTCCACGATCACGCAAGCAATATGGTCCCCCCTGTCCGCCATTACCGCCTTGAACGCTTCGATGCCATTATATGGCAAGGAAACCGTATGCGTGACAAAGGCACCGGGAACGCCCGGACTGCCGGGTATCTGAAGGGTCGCAACCCCCGAGCCAGCCGCCACAAGTAACGTATCCGCATGACCGTGATAGCAACCGTCAAATTTAATGACGGTATCGCGACCGGTCACGCCCCTCGCCAGACGAATGGCGCTCATGGTGGCCTCAGTGCCGGAATTGACCATTCGAACCATTTCAACGGAGCTGACCGCATCAATGACCATCCGTGCCAAATCGATTTCGAGATCCGTTGGCGCACCAAAACTCGTTCCCCGTTCAAGCACCTTTTCAATGGCGGCAATCACCGACGGATCGCGGTGCCCTAATATCATGGGTCCCCAACTTCCCACATAATCAATATAAGCGTTGCCGTCCGCATCCCAAATTGTGCTGCCCTGGCCGCGTTCAATAAAAAGCGGGTCAATGCCCACAGACCGGCATGCACGAACCGGGCTGTTCACTCCTCCCGGAATCACCTTCACGGCCTCACCAAAAAGTTCACGGGATCTTTCATTTTTCATCAACGGGGTGTTCCTTTTTCGCTATGAATTAGAAGTTGGAAAAAATCATAAAAAAGTCGAATTCAATATAAGTTGACCGCTTCATTCACCGTCTTATAAATAGCCGGCAGGGCAACACTGCTGGTTTCCTGAATAAAAAACCCGCCCGTCGCGTCCGCCAGATAGGAAAACGGTGTGACGTGAATATTGATGTCAATAATCACACCGCCTCGTCGCTGAACCGTCTGCGCGATCAGCACCGGCAAATTGGTGCTGCCGGAAGTACCCACCACGATCAGCAGACGGGTTTTCCTGGCAAGTCTCAGCACACTCAAATAGTGGTAATATTCTTCATTATAAGTTTCATCGAACCACAACACATGCGGTCTCGCCGGACCACCGCAAACCGGGCATGAAAGAAGATGGCGTTCCGCCTCGGTCAATGCATCGTTTTTCGTTTTATCCGACACGCCTTCGGGTATCGGATATATTTCAGAGGTGCAATCCCGGTAGCAACGCATGTAAAACAGGTTGCCATGAACTTCGAACGTGTTTTTCCGGCTGTTGCCGGCACGAAAATGAAGATCATCGGCATTCTGAGTAATCAGGGTGAACCGATTTTGAAAAAGCCGCTCGATTTCCACTAAACTTCGATGCCCCGGATTGGGACTCGCGCTTCTGCACACGCCGCGCCGATACAAATACCAACGCCATATATCATCCGGGTTTTTCTCGAACATTTTTCGCGTCGCCAGTTGGTGCGGTTTATATTCCCTGCCGCCGACGCTCCAAAGCCCTTCCGCGCCTCGAAATGTCGGAATATTGCTTTCCGAGGATATCCCCGAGCCGGTCAGCACCGTCACATGCTGAGTCCCCAGAGCAATTTCCGTCAATAATTTTTTGAGCTTCGCGTCCATTTGCGCTTACCTTTATCCTCAAAATATTTCTTGATATCAAATTGCTTGTATTATTTTTTTGAAAGGAAAAATTCTAAAACTTGTTATCTATATAAAATTCTTTTATATTTACTTTACAATCGCTCTAAGTAAAAAATATAACACAGAACGGAGAAGTAAACCAGGATGGATTTAAAAAAGAATTGCATTCCGCAAACGGTTAACAAAATTCACCTCACGGCGGTATGCGGCACAGGAATGGGCGCATTGGCCTGTATGCTCAGGGACATGGGCTATTCCGTCAGCGGTTCGGATCAGAAAGTATATCCCCCCATGAGCACCTTTTTGATTCAAAAAGGCATAGGTATTCAGGAGGGGTTTTGCGCAGAAAACATTGCTCACGCGCCCGACCTGGTCATTATCGGCAACGCCGTTCGAAAAGACAATCCCGAGGTGGCCGCCGTCTACGAAATGGGACTCCCGTTTTGCTCCATGCCTCAAGCCCTGAATCATTTTGCAGCATACGGAAAAAAAACCCTGCTCATTACCGGCACTCACGGCAAAACCACCACGTCCGCCCTTCTGGCCTGGGTGTTGTTCCATGCGGGCCTCGATCCGTCATTTATGATCGGGGGCATTCTGAAAAATTTCAACAGTAATTACCGGCTCGGAAACGGCGAGTATATCGTTATCGAGGGAGACGAATACGATACGGCTTTCTTTGACAAGGGGCCGAAACTGATGCACTATCGCCCATCCGTGGCGGCCCTGACCAGTATAGAGTTCGACCACGCCGATATTTTTACGGATCTGAATCATGTCAACCGAATTTTTAAGGGATTTGTTGACGCCCTTCCGGCGGATAGCACACTGGTCGCCTTTGACCGGGATGCCAATATCGACCAACTGGTATCAAACGGCACAACGCATGTGGTCCGCTACGGCAGGCAAGCCACCTCCTCATGGCGTCTCGGCGAGGTGTCCATTTCCCCGCCATGGATTCATTTTGAGGTATTCAAGCACGGAAAACCCTTCGGGCATTTTCAATCCGGATTGCCGGGCGAGCACAATCTTTTCAACACATTGGCGGTAATCGCCATGGCGAATGCAATCGGCATCGGCGCACAGGATATCGCGAAAGCGCTTACCCGATTTGAAAGCATTAAACGCCGCCAGGAAATCCGGGGGGTTAAGCGCGGCATCACCGTCATGGACGATTTTGCCCACCACCCCACGGCGGTGAAAGAAACCATTCGCGCCGTAAAACCGTTTTATCCAAACGGACGGCTGATCGCCGTGTTTGAACCCCGCACCAACACGAGCATGCGGAATGTTTTTCAGGGTGTCTATCCTGCGGCATTTGACGGTGCGGATATGATTTGTATTCGAAAGCCGCCCTTATTGGAAAAAATTCCAGCCGACCAAAGGTTTTCCTCGGAAAAGCTGGTCCAAGATCTGAAAAACCGGGGGAAAACCGCCTGGTTTTTCCCGGACACGGCGCCCATTATCGATTTTCTGGCATCGGAGGCCAAACCGGATGATCTCATTCTGATTATGTCCAACGGCGGCTTTGACAATATTCACGAAAGGCTTTTAAATTTATTGTAATTTTGTAACTACTCAGGAATACAGAATTCAGGAGCCAGAATTCAGAACAATGCACTAACCGCCTGAATCTTCATTTAACTATATTAATCCGGCTGCTTTAAGTTGTTTTTATTCTGAATTCTGTCTCCTGGCTACTGAGCAGTTACATAATTTTTACACAGGCGGTCAAATCTCTGGACAATTCCAGCGCCTTTAACCGTTTTGTCGTTCTGTTGTGGACCACAAATGTGGACAAATTTTAAGCGCTGAGATTTCATGGGGATTTAAAAAGAAAAAACCCACCGAACAGTCAGTGGGTTAATTATTTCTTTGGTGCCGAGGGACAGAATCGAACTGCCGACACGGGGATTTTCAGTCCCCTGCTCTACCGACTGAGCTACCTCGGCCTTTTTGGCTTTCAACAAACGCCCTGATTCTTAAAAAACTGCTGAAATCAAGTGTTCTCGAAAAAGTGGTCATGCATATACACTATATTAAAAAAGCATGTCAAGGACTTTGAAAATAAATGTTGCGAGCAATGGAATATTCAGATAGCACAGCCTCCGACCATTCAGCCCAATTCGGATCATCAAGGAAAATATCCAGGATGATATTGGAATCGATGAGAATCCCGTTCATTGATTGTCTCTTGTGAGCGCCATTATTTCGTCTGTGGTCATTTTGACAGTTGCAACACTGCGGAGCTTGTTAAACTTACGGGTGGCACGTGCCGTTCCTTTCCGTTTTACCAAAAAAACCCGATCCCCTTCTTGTAAAAAATCGACCTCTGTATCGGGTTTAATTCCTAATTTTTTTCGTATGTTAATTGGTATCGTAACTTTTCCCTTGGTTGTCACTCTCATTTTTAACCCTCCAGTATTACGTAATAATGGTAAGGGTGATACAATTTTTAGGTAAATCAAATAGATTTCATAGAACGTGGTTCAGCGGCGGACCGTTCATTGCAACCGGTGAGCTGCCCAGGGGATCACTCCACTTTTTCGATGTCCGGCAACGCCCTAGCCGACAGAATTCTCCCGAGAAGCGGTTAATCCCCGATGTTGAACGTGCTGTCAAGCCTTGCAACTGAGGGGGAAAGCCCCCACCCCCATGTCAGGGTGCATCGGCCGGGTATGGGTCGGGGTCGCTTGTAGGGCGGGGAACGGATGCAAAAACTTTGAAAGTCGAACGAAAATTAAAAAAATAGGAGATTAAAATGGTCGCAAGGGCGCTTATTCTGAAGGTTGATCGTGCTATACCGTGAAAATGTCACTGCTGGCGGCTTGTACCGCAACCGAGAGCGTCGGTCGGCAACGGGTCAGCGCCGGGCTCACGATGTCGTGCGCTTGTTGAGGGGTGTTGTTGGTTTCACTTAAGTGTGCGAGCACAACGTGCTGTAATCCATCGTGCTGCAATTCGTTAAGAAGGTCTCGCGTCTCTTCATTGGCCAGATGGCCAACCCGGCTTTTGATCCGCTGCTTGAGCGGCCAGGGATACGGCCCTTTTTCCAGCATCACGGGGTCATGATTGGCCTCCAGCACCAGCAGAGCGCAGCCCTTGAGGTGCTCTTTTACCATTGCCGTGGCAATCCCCAGGTCCGTGGCGATGCCGATTTTCACCGCTCCTTGTTCCAGGGTAAATCCCGCAGGATCCGCGGCATCATGAGAAATGGAAAAGGGATAGATTCGCATACCGTTGATCATAAACGGCGTACTGCACGAAAATGGGCGAAGATCCTTTATTTTTCCCAGAGAATAGGCCGCTTTTTGTGTGTCGGCATTGATGAATACCGGCAAACCATATTTGCGCGACAATACACCGACCCCCTGAAGGTGATCGGCATGTTCGTGCGAAACCACCAGGGCCGTAAGACCCTCCGGCGCAAGCCCTCGGGAGTGGAGCCGACGCTCGATTTCCACCCCGGATAGCCCCGCATCGATCAAAATAGCGGCGTTTCCGTTTGAAATATAAATGGCGTTCCCGCGACTGCCGCTGGCAAGCATGCAGACGGAAAAGGTGTTTCCGTTATGGGGTGGGCAGGTGTCTGAAGGTGTCAACAGTCGTTCTTTCCCGATTATTCTTGCCTATCGCCGCCTTAAAGCCGTTTGTGAGCGGGGCTAACGCCCGGTATGGCCGAAGCCGCCCCGGTTGCGTGCCGTATCGTTTAGCCGCGCAACGGTGTGAATCTCTGCCCGGCAGCAGCAATGGATGACCATCTGGGCGATTCGGTCCCCCCGGTGAATCGTATAAGCGTCGGGCCCCAGATTAATCAGCGCAACTTTAACCTCTCCCCGATAGTCCGCATCGATCGTGCCGGGTGAATTGATAAGCCCGATGCCGTGATTCACCGCAAGGCCGCTGCGCGGTCGAATCTGCGCTTCAAACCCAGACGGCAATGCCATGGCAAATCCCGTGGAAACGAGCATGATTTGCCCTTTTTCAAGGAGCGTGCTCGTTTCGATGGCAGCGCAGATATCCATGCCGGCGGCTTCTGCGGACATATAACGGGGCAGCGGAATGTCGTGGTCTTGTTCGGGCCGAAGCCGAAGAAACTCGATAATAGGCGCTTGAGAAAAATCACAAGGGTTCATTTGCCGAATCAAAGCACCAACAGGGGGTTGAAATCAAATTCCGCGGCCACCGGTCCGAGCAATGCCAGGGAAAGTGGATCGGTGTGAAATAATTCGCAAGCCAGGGAGGAGATATCCTCTTGAGTGACCGCCTCTATTTCCCCGACAATCTCTTCTACGGGAACATAGCGGCCCATGTGCATCTCATTTTGCGCCAGGCGGGCCATCTGATTTTCAACGCTTTCGGCCGATAGCAGAATCTGGCCCTTGGTGTATTCTTTGGCATCCCGCAATTCATCCGTGGTTACCGGTGAGATTTTGAGCTTTCGCATCTCTTGAAGGATCAGATCAACGGTTTCCCCGACGCGCCCCGGCTCGACCCCGGCGTAGGCGCCGAACATGCCGCCGCCGACCTGAGGTGAGATAAAGGAATACACCGAGTACGCCAACCCGCGAAGTTCCCGGATTTCCTGAAAAAGCCGGGAGCTCATATTGCCGCCGAGAATGGTGTTCATCAGTGAGCAGGCATACCGCCGTGGATCGGATACGGATAGCCCCCGGGTCGCTAAGCCGATATGCACCTGTTCCAAATCACGCACTGAAATATGCTGCTGCTTTTGGCCGTTGGGGGGTAACCGGCAAGGCAGATCCGGACCCGGTGCCACGGCCTCAAAGGCAGGCGCCGCAAGATCGAGAAACTGATCATGATTTAAATTGCCGGCGGCTGAAATAACGATTCGGCCGGGTTGATAAAAACGCCGGAAAAAGTCTTTGATCATGGCCGAATCAAAGAGAAGCAGGTTCTCCCGGGTACCGAGGACCGATTGCCCCAAAGGGTGATTGCCCCAGTACGCTTTTCCGAGCAGCACATGAATAAATTCCTCTGGACTATCCTCGACCATTCCGATTTCCTGCAGAATGATGGGTCTTTCCCGTTCCAGTTCAGCGTCATCAAAGGTGGAATTCAAGAAAATATCGCAAAAAATATCGACCATGGTCGCAAGATGCGTGTCCATCACCCGGCCATGGAAACAAGTGTTTTCCATGGAGGTAAAGGCGTTGGACTGCCCGCCGATGGCATCGAATTCCTTGGCGATCTGAAAAGCGGTCCGGCGTTTGGTGCCCTTAAAGATCATATGTTCAATCAAATGGGATAGACCGTTTTCCGCCGGGGTTTCATCTCTTGCGCCCGCATCCACCCACACGCCCATCGAAACGCTGTGAACGTGCGGGATTTGTTTGGTCAGAATACGAATCCCGTTATGAAGGCACGTCTTACTGACCTTTGCTTGCATTTTCCTCTTCCAGAACCGCTTTGTGGCTAAGCCTGATTTTGCCGTCCCGTGAAACCTCGAGTACTTTGACTCTCAGTTTTTGGCCTTCCTTGACCACATCCCCGACCTTGTTGACCCGTTGGGCCGCGAGTTGGGAAATGTGAACAAGACCGTCCGTGCCGGGCAAAATCTGAACAAAGGCCCCGAAATCCGTAATTTTTACAACCGTGCCGTCATAGGTCGCGCCGACTTCCGGCTCTGCGGTGATCTCCTGAATAATCCGAACGGCAGTGTCGCTGTCCTCCTGGGAAGCCGCCGCAATTTTAACCACCCCGTCATCCGTAATTTCAATTTTGGTATTGGATTCGCTCTGAATGGCGCGGATCACTTTACCCCCCGGGCCGATGATATCTCGAATCTTGTCCGGGTTGATGGTGATGGTGATTATTTTCGGGGCATAAGGAGACAAATCAACCCGCGGTACAGTGATCGCGGTCGTCATTTTCTCGAGAATATGCAACCGGCCGACGCGCGCCTGTTCCAGCGCCTTTTCCATGATGTCTCTTGAAAGCTCTAAAATCTTGATATCCATCTGAAGCGCGGTGATGCCGTCCTTGGTGCCCGCGACCTTAAAATCCATATCCCCCGTATGGTCCTCATCTCCGAGAATATCGGAGAGAATCACCACCTGTTCCGCTTCCTTGACAAGCCCCATGGCGATACCGGACACCGGCGCCTTGATCGGCACACCGCCATCCATTAAGGCCATGGTACCGGCACAGATGGTGCCCATGGAGGAGGAGCCGTTGGATTCCAACACTTCGGATACGAGCCGAATCGTGTAATCGAACACGTCCTTATCCGGCAGCACCCGTTCCAGCGCTCGCGTGGCCAGACCGCCATGCCCGATGTCCCGTCGGCTGGGGCCGCCGATTCGGCGCACCTCGCCCACGGAATAGGGCGGGAAGTTATAGTGAAGCATAAATTGCCGGGACTCATCCCCACTGAGGGTTTCCACGCGTTGCTCATCCAGGCTGGATCCGAGCGTCAGGACGCAGAGCACCTGCGTTTCTCCGCGGGTAAACAGGGCGGAGCCGTGGGGCCTGGGCAGGTTGCCGACCTCACATGTAATCGGCCGAATCTCATCGAATTTGCGATTGTCTATTCGGCGGCCTTCCTTTAAAATTAAGTTCCGGCTGATTTTCTTGACGAGATCATGAAATAATTCGGAAACTTCTTCTTTTCGATCCGCGCACTCTTCGCCGAGGGATTCGATCGCTTCTATCTTTACCTGGCGAAGCGCATTCTGGCGATCTTGTTTCACTGCAACGCTCAATGCCTTTAGAATCGGATCTGTAGCAACCTCTGCCAACCGGGCTGCCAGCGCTTCATCTTTTTGAGGCGGGGATACTTCCGTTTTGGCCCTGCCGACCGCTTCCCGAAGCTGAATTTGAATATCGATGATCGGCTTTAAAGCATCATGGCCCGCGAAAATGGCATGCATCATGTCCGATTCGCTGACGACATTGCCGCCGCCCTCCACCATGACGACGCCGGTTTTGGAGCCGGCGACAATAATATTGATATCGCTTTGCTCACATTGCTGAATGGTCGGATTGATGATGAACTCACCGTCAATACGGCCGACACGAACTGAAGCGATCGGACCCGCAAAGGGAATACTGGATATTTCAAGCGCGGCGGAGGCGCCGATCAACGCCAGCATATCCGGATCATTTTCCTGGTCCATGGACAGCACGGTGGCAATGAGCTGCGTTTCATTGCAAAATCCTTTGGGAAACAGCGGCCGAATCGGCCGGTCGATTAATCGGGCCGTCAATGTTTCTTTTTCGCTGGGCCTTCCGATTTCACGCCGAAAATAGTTACCGGGGATTCTTCCGGCAGCATAAATTTTTTCCTGATATTCGACCGTAAGGGGTAAAAACCCCACATTTCTTTCATCCGGTGATGCCACAACGGTCACCAGAACCATGGTCTCGCCATACTTTACCAGAACCGCTCCGGATGCCTGTTTGGCCAATTTGCCGGTCTCGATGCTGAGGGTTCTGTCCCCCACGAGAGTTTTTACCATCATTTCCATCGTAACTTATCTCCTAATAAGAACCTTCACCTCATGAGTCCCCGTGCATCACAAGCCCTATGCTGAGTTGTCCGGCTATCATCAAATGAACTGCTGATTGTCATTATACGGCGCGATAATGGATAAAAAAGCGCCGAAACATAGCGGCTAAAAAAGCAGTCAATCAATTGATTTCATAACCAAATAAATCCACTGGGCCGTCTGCCGTTCATCAAAATCACCCCATCCTCGGAAACCGGCGAGTACCCATCGGGTACGCCTGAATCGGTCCGTGCGGGATTATCGTCTTAGTCCGAGGGTGTCGATGATTTGCCGATACCGTTGGACATCTTTGTTTTTCACATAGTTGAGAAGTCGGCGGCGGCGGCCGACCAGCATCAGAAGCCCTCTTCGGGAATGATGATCCTTTGAGTGGGCTTTGAGATGATCCGTCAGATAGGTGATGCGATGGGTCAGCAACCCGATCTGAACTTCCGGAGATCCGGTGTCGGAATCATGAAGTTTATATTGTTCGATCAATGTTTTTTTCTCTTCTGATGTGTACGTCACTTTCTTTTCGCCTCCTGATGATGAATAAACGAGTTTACTTTCGAAAAATACAATCATATTTAACCACATTATCATCTGTCCGCAATACTGCAAGCAGATGTTTTTGCGTGTCGATTATTTTGACATAGGGCCCCCGTGTCGCATCGCCTTCCAGTTGCAGGTCTTGTGTGGTCAACGGTCTGCCGTGTGTGACAAGCGCCGCAAGACGACTGTCCGCAACATAACAAGGCATATTTCGCAGCGCCTCGGCCATTGGAATGATGCGGCTGGTGATATTGTCGGCTGTTGCCGGGTCAATTGCCTGATCCAGCCGAATGGATTCGGAAATGTCAAATCCGCAGCTTTCCACCCGTCGAAGCGCTTTTAAATGACCGCCGCATCCGAGCTGGCGACCGATATCGGCACAGAGTGTGCGAATATAAGTGCCCGCGGAGCAGGTTACAAAAAAACTCACTTCAGGCAAGTCCATTTTCATCACCTTAAGGGCTGAAATATGAACCTGTCGCGCCGGCTTTTGAACCGGCTTGCCCGATCTGGCCAATTTGTACAGCGGGGTTCCTTTGTGCTTGAGCGCCGAATACACCGGCGGCAGTTGTAACATGTCGCCCTTAAATTGCGCCAAGCATTCTATAACCGCTGCTTCGGATATTCCCGCAGTGCTGCTGCTCGCGGTAACCTGGCCGGTTGCATCCTGCGTGTCTGTTTCAATGCCCAGGCAAAGCGTGGCCAAATAGGATTTCCCGCCATGCAAAAAATAGCGCGCCAGCTTGGTTGCGCGGCTCACACAACAGATCATGACCCCGCTGGCAAAGGGATCAAGCGTGCCGGTATGTCCGACTTTCAATCCCCCCAAGCAGCGTTTTAACCGGGCGACCACCTGCGCGGAAGACAATCCTTCCGGTTTATCAATAACAATAACGCCGTTCACCGCCTGATGTGCAATAATCCCGCTCCTCCCATGGTGGTCTTAGGTCGATTATTGGTAGCACTAAGCCGGATAGGGGGTTTCGTGGCGGGTTGAAACAGCTCGCAAACCTCGCCTTCCTTGGGACGCCAGTGCTCAAGATTCGTCGCCAACCCGAAGATCTTGGCTTTTAAATCGGTTAAGGACGATTCGATGCTGAATCCGGCTGCGGAGTAGTGGCCGCCGCCGCCAAAAGCACCGGCAATGGCACTGACATCCACTGCACCGTTGGCGCGAAGACTAACATGAAAGGTGGTTTTATCCCTTCGTCTTGAACTGTTATCGGATTGTTCCTGAATCAATACCGCCACCTGAACATTTTCAATACTGCGCGCATAGGTAATGAGCCCGTCCGCGTCGCACGGGTGCGTTCCGCTCGTTTGCAGCATCTCCCGGGTTACAACCATAAGAGAAAGCTTTCCGTTTTCGGAAATTTCAATGGAATCAAGCGCCAGATTGATCAGCTTCAGGCGGCCGAGAGAATAGGTGCCGTAAACATATTGTGCGATCAAATAGGGATCGACCCCCTGTCCCACCATCTCATCACAAATGTGAAAAGCGGCCCGGTTGGTATTCTGAAATCTAAAAGAGCCGGTATCCGTTATGATTCCCGTGTAAATACAGGTGGCAATGGCTTTGTTTAAGGGCGCTCCCAGTGCTTTTATCAGATAATATACGATTTCAGCCGTCGCGCATGCGGATGGATCAATGATTTGCATTTCACCAAAACGGGCGTTTGTTGGGTGATGATCCACATTGATGACGACCGGAATCATCCGAATAACATCTGCTGTTTTTCCGACGCGTTTCAAGTCGCCGCAGTCCAAAATCAGGGCCGTATCGTACTGTGAAGGCGCTGCTATGTTATGCGAGATGCTTTCTATCCCACTTAAATAGCGATAAACTGCCGGTATCGGCTCTTCATTGAATACCGTTGTGCTGATGCCCAACGCATTGAGCGCCAGCCCCATAGCCAGAAGCGAGCCGATGGCGTCACCATCCGGATTGGTATGTGTCGCAAGCAATACATGACGACTATTTTTCAGTTGATGTATGATCTGATCCATCATCTGCATGTATGGCCTTTAAAAGGTTCTCTATGCGGGCGCCATAGTCGAACGATTCATCGTAAAAGAATTTAATATCAGGCATATATCTCAACCCAAGCCGACCAGCGAGTTCCCGCTTGATAAACGGACGCGCCTTTTGAAACCCTTCGGTTGCCTGTGTCCGTGCGGTTTCACCGCCCGGCATACTGAAAAAGATACGCGCCGATTTCAAATCAGCCGCCATTTTTACCCCGGTAATGACGACCAGTTCCAACCGCGGATCACTAATTTCCTTTTTCAGAACCTCGGATAAGACCCGCTGTATTTGGGTGGAGACCCGTTCGGCCCGCGCAAATGGCCTCATAAATTCATTATCTCCATCTCGGTATCAATCAGCTCGGCCACCCCCATTGCTTCCACCATGTTAAAAATTTTATCCATTTTCGAGTTAATCACTGTGCGATCATTTCCCACCAGCGCCATGCCGATTAGTGCCTGCTGATGAACATCGTTATCGTCAATTTCGGCAACAGACGCATTGAATTGATTGCGAATTTGTCCGATAATCGATTTTACGACGCTTCGCTTCGCTTTCAAGGACCGGCACTCATGCAGCCTTATGGTCACAATGCCAAGCCCGACGACCATCTTTTTTCTCCCGGTTAATCAATTTCGGGTTTAATCTCCTCCATATAGAAGCATTCAATGATATCCCCGAGTTTGATGTCATTGAAATTGGAAATGCCAATGCCGCATTCATACCCAATAGTGACTTCCTTGACATCGTCCTTGTATCGGCGCAACGAGGAGATCTTCCCTTCGTAACGGATGACGCCGTCTCTGATAAGGCGCGCCTGCTGGTTTCTTTCAATCTTGCCGTCGGTCACTGAGCAGCCGGCAATCGTACCGATCTTCGGCACATGAAACACTTCCCGAACCTCGGCCTTGCCCAGAAGCCGCTCTTCAAAGGTGGAGGCCATCATGCCCACAATGGCGTTTTTAACCTCTTGAATGACATCATAAATCACATTGTGCAGACGAACATCGACATGCTCCTCCTGCGCCATATCCGAAACCTTGGTATTGGGCCGAACATTAAACCCGATGATGATGGCGTTGGATACGGCCGCCAAGGAGACATCCGACTCGGTAATGGTTCCGGTGGCTGCGTGCACCACGTTGATTTTCACTTCTTCGTTGGACAGTTTAACCAGAGAGTCCCTGAGCGCTTCAATGGAGCCATCCACATCGGCCTTGATAATGAGGTTTAAATCTTTGACCTCACCCGTTTTCATTTTTTCAAAAAGACCTTCAAGGCTCATGCGGCTGTTTTTGGCCAATTCCTGAGACCGCAGTTTTTGAACTCTGTGCAGGCTGACCTGCTTGGCATCCTTTTCGCTTTCCAGCGCCACCATTTCATCCCCTGCAAGGGGCACACCGGAAAGACCGATGATTTCAACGGGCATGGACGGACCGGCGGAAACAACAGGCTGCCCCAGATCGTTTAACATGGCGCGAATTTTGCCGTAATGGACACCACATACCACCGAATCGCCGGTGTGAAGCGTGCCTCCCTGAACCAAGACGGTAGCTACCGGTCCGCGGCCCGAATCCAGCTTGGACTCAACCACATGGCCCGAGGCCAGTCGATTGGGGTTGGCGCGAAGTTCCAACATCTCGGATTGCAGCAGAAGCATATCCAGCAAATCGTCTATTCCCTGATTCTGCTTTGCGGAAACACGCACAAAAATCGTATCCCCCCCCCATTCTTCCGGCGCTATTCCGATTTCGGACAACTGTCTCACCACGCGATCCATATCCGCGTTGGCCTTGTCAATCTTGTTGATGGCGACCACGATCGGCACGTTTGAGGCGCGGGCATGGTTGATGGCTTCAACCGTCTGCGGCATCACACCATCATCTGCGGCCACTACAAGGACTACGATGTCCGTAACTTTGGCGCCTCTCGCGCGCATGGCGGTAAAAGCTTCGTGGCCAGGTGTGTCCAGAAAGACGATCTGGCCTTTTTCCGTGGTGACATGGTACGCCCCTATATGCTGCGTAATGCCGCCGGCTTCGGTCGCGGTGATTTTGGTTTTTCGGATCACATCCAGCAGCGACGTTTTCCCATGATCGACATGGCCCATAATGGTCACGACCGGTGGCCGCTCCATCATGTTTTCGGGGGCATCGGCCTGTGCTTTTATAAAGGTGTCCTCCTCGAACGCGGCGCGCTCCACTTCATAATCAAATTCACCGGCCACGAGAACCGCCGTCTCAAAATCAATGGTTTGATTGACCGTGGCCATGACGCCCAGACCCATGAGCGTACGAATCATATCGGCCGCCTTGATTCCCATTCGCTTTGCCAGTTCGGAAAGAACGATGGTGTCATCAATTTTGACGCGGCGCTTGATTTGCTTGGCCACCGTGATCAGCGGCTTTTGAAGCGGTGCAGGTTTGGCGCCTTTAGCGCCCTTGCGCGCTTTCCGGTTGCGCATTTCTCCCGTGTAAAGGGCTGCGCCCTCTACCACCTCTTTTCGGCGAAACGCTATTTTTTTCTTAAAAAACTTCTTATCTTTTACCGGTTCCTCGGGTGGTTTTTTCCCTCGCTTTCCTTTTTTCTTTTCCGCCGCATCCGCTTCCTCTTCCGGCGTTGGAATCGCTTTAACCGGTACCGGTTGGAAACGGCCCTTATCCTCAGTGGGCATTGGCACGGCTTTTTGTTCCTCTGCCGGTTTTGGCAATGGTGCTTTCGGAAGCTCTATGATTCTCGCGGGCAACTCTTTGGAAAGTTTCTTTTTGTTCTTCTTGGTTTTGGCAGGCACCGGTGAAATCGTCTTATCGGTAAGTTCCTCGACGGTCGACACTTCAACAGATGCTTTCTCGACCGTTGATTCCGAGGCTTCTTCCGGTGCGGTCACCGCCTCTTCAGCCTGTGGCGCGGTAGCCTCGGGCTCAAAGGATTCGCTGTCATCTGCTTGCGCTGCCTGTTCCATAACCGTTTCTTCAGTTGCCGCAGGTGTTGTCTCCGCGATAATAGGTTCACCTTGAATTTCGAGCGGCACGGTTGCAGGCGTCCCCATTTCAATAACGACGGCCGGTTGTTCGGCCGGTGTTTCAGGGGGGGCCGTTTCCGGAACGCGATGGGCTTCGAAGGGGGACGCTTCATTCGTAATTTCAGGTAACGCCTCTTGGCTCGTCCGCACGGGAGCCTCCTCCTCGGACGGCTCCATGATATCGGTATCTTCCTGCTCCGCATCGGCTTCATTCAGCACCGATGATTCAGGGGCCGTTTTTCGACGCCGTCGAATAACCGTTGGCCGGATACGGGTCTCCTCGACAGCGGCTTCGCTTTTTTTGCCGAAAAGATGTTTCCTGACTTGCGCTTCCATTGCATCATCCAAGGTGCTCATATGGCTCTTGAGATCAACGTCCACGTCTTTTATCTTGGCCAATAATTCCTTGGCCGTCAGGTTAAGTTCTCTGGCAAGTTCAAACACTCTTTTTGCCATCCATCCCCCTTAACTTCTATTGCCCGTTATCCCCGTTCAAAAAACGATAGGCTTTCGGATATCGAATGTCGCTAACATCTATTCAGCGTCGTTATCAGCCACATCAGGCTCGTCTTCTGTCGATGCGCTGTTTAAAATCGTATGGTCCTCGGCTGCCGCCATCTCTGCCGCAGGTTTATCCTCTGTAGCCACCGTTTCGTCAGGGACAGGGGTAGCCTTTTCAGCCTGCTCGATATAGCGCTTTGCCGCCTCAATAAGTTCAATCGCTTTATCTTCCGTCATATCCCGAACCTGCAGCAAATCTTGAACGGCACATTGAGAAATTTCTTCCGCGGAGTAGAATCCGGATTCGTATAACACATCAGCCAGACCCATGCCGATACCGGGCAGGGCAATCAATGAGTCATACCCTTTTTTCATATCCTGACTGTATTTGGATTCACTCTTCACATCCAAATGCCACCCCGTCAATTTTGAGGCCAATCGAACATTTTGCCCTCGTTTTCCAATGGCCACGGACAGGGATTCATCCGGAACGATGACCTCCATGCCCCGGTTTTCTTCATCAATGATAACGCGTGAGATTTCGGCCGGCGCCAGGGCATTGCATACATATTTCGCCGTGTCCACATGCCAGGAGATAATATCGATTTTTTCTCCCCTGAGCTCTTGCACCACATTTTGTACGCGGCTACCTTTCATTCCCACACAGGCACCCACCGGATCGATATTCGCATCCGTGGAGGCCACTGCAAATTTCGCCCGACTGCCGGGCTCGCGGGCAGCGCCCATGACAGTGACGACGCCCTCACTGATTTCAGGCACCTCTGTTTTGAACAGGCTGATGAGAAAATCCGGATGCGTTCTGGAAAGAAGTATCTGCGGCCCACGGGTATCGAGCTGGACATCCAATATGAGCGCACGGATTCGATCCCCTCGCCGGTAAATTTCTCTGGGAACCTGTTCGCGCCTGGATAAAATCCCTTCGGTATGGCCCAGGTTGACGATGATATCCCCCCGGTCGATTCGTTGAACGATACCGTTGATGATTTCCCCTTTTCGGTCGATAAATCCAGCATAAACCGCTTCTCTTTCCGCATCTTTCATCTTCTGAATGATGACTTGCTTGGCGGATTGGGCGGCAATGCGGCCAAACGTGGTGGTGTCCATCTTGGTACCGAGGCTATCCCCTATTTCGGACTCGGGGTCGAGTTTGTGGCCTTCTTCCACTGAAATTTCAGTATCCGGATCGGTAATGGTCTCAACAACTTCCTTGAATTGGAAGACTTCTATTTCCCCGCTCTCCTCGTTGTATTGCACTTCGATATCGGCTTTGGCGCCGAATCGTTTTTTGGCGGCGGACCGCAGCGCTTCTTCCAGCGCTTTAACAAGCACATCACGGTGGATGCCCTTGTCTCGACTGATCTGATCTACCACACGCTTTATGTCTGAAATAAACATTCTTTTCTCCGTTAAAGTTCGACGAGCCGCGCCCTGGAAACTTCTTTAAAGGGTATCGCAAATGTTTTATCGGTCCCCTTTTCTTTCAGTGTGATGATTTCATTCGCGATGCCCAACAAAACCCCTTTAAAATTTTTTTGGCCGTTCAAAGGCACACTGGTTTTTATTTTTGCCCCGCACCCTTTAAACCGATCATAATCCCGAGCCCGCCACAAAGGACGCTCCAAACCAGGGGATGAGACCTCCAGATTATATGGGCCGAGGTCTTCTGGATCGACATCCAGAATATCCCCCAGCTGGCGGCTAATAAGCGTGCAATCATCCAACTTGACGCCGCCCGGCTTATCAATATAAAGACGAAGAACCCGGCCGGCCGGCTCCCGCTGAAACTCTATGAATACCAGCTCCATGCCCTCGGCCTCGCATAAAGCTTCCGCCAAAGCAGCAACCCTTGATACCAGCTTGGCCTGCGCCTCTGCTGAAAACGGTTTGCCGCCGGTTTCGCCTTCATGCGCATTTGAATGTTTCCTTTTCGTCATCAGTTGCCCATTGTCACTCTTCTAAAAAAGCAAAAACGGGCTTTTGCCCGTTTTTCTCATATCAGCAGACTTTCTGTCGGCAGGTCAAAGTCAACCATTTATTTACCGACCAACATAACCAAAACTATTGGGGCAGCCCGAAATACAAAGCCTACCGCAAAAACCTTTATGAAAAAAGGCGGACTGTCTCATGGAGCGGGCAACGAGATTCGAACTCGCGACACCAAGCTTGGGAAGCTTGTACTCTACCAACTGAGCTATGCCCGCTTGCTGACCTGTGACAATATGCTATTCATATGGGCTTGTCAATATGTTATTAACCCCCTGTTACGAACAAATGAATTGTCCGGACTTGTAGCACATGATTTGTCCGGTTTTATATGTACCTATGGAGGTGCATATGAAGCCGACAGAATTGCGACAGGAGATTCGGAAGATGAGATTTGAAGA